>CAZXJW010000455.1:0-2203 GCA_964641005.1 uncultured Rhodocyclaceae bacterium | reverse complement strand
CCTCCGGACACCAATCCCGCCGCCTTCGACTTCGGCTTCGAGCTCGCGGTGGAAGGTGAACCTGCCACCGGCGACGCCTTCACCGTCGCGCCATCCACCGAGCAGGACATCTTCGCCACCGTGTGGAGCCTGATCCGCTCGCTCGAGACCAGCGAATCCACGCCCGCCGGCAACGCGCGCCTTGCCAACGCCATCAACACCGCGCTCACCGAGGTGGACAACGCCCTGGACGTGAACCTGACCGTGCGCGCCTCCGTGGGCGCTCGCATGAAGGAGATCGACACGGGCAAGTCGGCCGCCGAGGACCTGCAGCTGCAGTACCGGCGCACCCTCTCGCAGCTCACCGACCTCGACCTGACGAAGGCCATCAGCGACCTCACCTTCCAGCAGGTGGGCCTCGAGGCGGCGCAGAAATCCTTCCTGCGCGTGCAGGGCCTGAGCCTGTTCAACTTCCTCTGAGGCCGGGCGCGGCGGGCGCGGCCAGATCCTTCAGCACCTCCTTCACGCGCACCACCCGCATGGCGGGCTCGGAGAGCTTCGTGTCGATGCGCAGCCGCTCCGGCCCGGACAGCCGCCAGCCCTTGCGCGACTGGATGAGCTGGATGATCCGCGCCGGGTCGATGGGCGGGTTGGGCCGGAACTGCAGCGAGATTCCCTCGGGCGCCGCGTCGATCTTCACCACGCCCAGCGGCTCGGCCAGCAGGCGCAGCCGGTGGGTGTCGAGCAGCGCCTTCACCGCGTCCACCGGCCGGCCGAAGCGGTCCACCAGTTCCTCGGCCATGGCCGCCAGCGCCTCGGTCGTCTCGCAGCCTGCCAGCCGCTTGTAGAGCACCAGCCGCTCGTGCACGTCGGAGCACCAGTCCGCCGGCAGCAGCGCGGGGGTGTGCAGGCGGATCTCCACGCCGGCGTGCAACGGCCCCTCCAGGTCGGGCTCCTTGCCTGACTTGAGCGACTTCACGGCGTGGTTGAGCATGTCGATGTAGAGGCTGAAGCCCACCTGCTGCAGCTCGCCGCTCTGGTTCTCGCCAAGCACCTCGCCCGCGCCACGGATCTCCAGGTCGTGCATCGCCAGGTAGAAGCCGGAACCCAGCTCCTCCATCATGGTGATGGCCTCGAGGCGCTTCTTCGCCTGGGCCGAGAGCGCCTCCTCCTCGGGCGTGAGCAGGTAGGCATAGGCCTGGTGGTGCGACCGGCCCACGCGGCCGCGAAGCTGGTGCAGCTGCGCCAGGCCGAAGCGGTCGGCGCGGTTGATGAGGATGGTGTTGGCGGTGGGCACGTCGATGCCCGTCTCGATGATGGTGGTGCACAGCAGGACGTTGTGGCGGCCGGCGTAGAAGTCGCGCATGGCGGCCTCCAGGTCGCGCTCGCCCATCTGGCCGTGGGCAACCCGGATGCGCGCCTCCGGCAGCAGCGCCGCGAGCTTGGCCTCCCAGTTGCCGATGGTCTCGACTTCGTTGTGCAGGAAATACACCTGGCCGCCGCGCTTGAGTTCGCGCAGCACCGCCTCGCGCACCAGCCCCTCGGAGAAGCGGGAGACGAAGGTCTTGATGGCCAGGCGCTTCTGCGGCGCGGTGGCGATCACCGAGAACTCGCGCAGGCCCTCCAGGGACATGGCGAGCGTGCGCGGGATGGGCGTGGCAGTGAGGGTGAGCACGTCGACCTCGGCGCGCAGCGCCTTGAGTCGCTCCTTCTGCCGAACGCCGAAGCGGTGTTCCTCGTCGATGATCACGAGGCCCAGCCGGCCGAACTTCACGCCGTCGGCGAGCAGCTTGTGGGTGCCGATGACGATGTCCACCGAGCCGTCCTCCAGCCCCTTGAGGGCCGCCGTGGCCTCCTTGCCGGAACGGAAGCGCGACAGCTCGGCGATGCGCACGGGCCAGTCGGCGAAGCGATCGGAGAAGCTCTGGAAGTGCTGCTCCGCCAGCAGCGTCGTGGGCACCAGCACGGCGACCTGCTTGCCGTCGGCCACGGCCACGAAGGCCGCGCGCAGCGCCACTTCCGTCTTGCCGAAGCCCACGTCGCCGCAGATGAGGCGGTCCATGGGCCGGCCGCTCTCCAGGTCGGCGATCACGGCCTGGATGGCGGCGGCCTGGTCGGGGGTCTCCTCGAAGGGGAAGCCCGCGGCGAAGGCTTCGTAGTCCTGGTGGCGCAGCTTGAAGGCGTGACCCTGGCGGGCGGCGCGCCGGGCGTAAAGGTGCAGCAG
>CAZXJW010000454.1:0-2203 GCA_964641005.1 uncultured Rhodocyclaceae bacterium | reverse complement strand
GCCATGCGGGCGATCTTGGCGGCCTCGTCGCCGATGCGCTCGAGGTCGGTGATGGTCTTGACCACCGTCATGATCATCCGCAGGTCGCCGGCAGTGGGCTGGCGCCGGGCGATGATGGTGCTGCAGTCCTCGTCGATGGCCACCTCGAGGGCGTTGACCGCGTGGTCGTTGTTGACCACCGAGTTGCACAGTTCGTAGTCGCCCGAGAGCAGCGCCTCCACGGCGAGCCGGATCTGCTCCTCCACCATGCCGCCCATCTGCAGCACCCGGGCGCGCACGGCCTCGAGTTCGGCGTCGAATTGCTTGGAGGTGTGTTCGGATGAGGTCATGGCCCTGCGTCCCTGAGGGGCGCCGCCGTAGCGGCTTGTTTCTTGAAGAGGTTAAGCGCGGACTGTGACAGGTTCATGGCACGCGCACCAGAGTCCGGACGCCATCGGCGGCGCCCAGCAGCAGCAGGTCCGCGGGTCGGCGCGCGAACAGCCCCACCGTGACCACGCCGGCGATGCCGTCGATCTCGGCCTCCAGGCCGGCGGGATCGGCGATGGACAGGCCGTGCACGTCCAGGATCCAGTTGCCGTTGTCCGTGACCACCCCTTGCCGCCATTCGGGCTGCCCGCCCAGTCGCAGCAGCTGCCGGCCCACGTGGGAGCGGGCCATGGGAA
The DNA here is from genome assembly GCA_964641005.1 of uncultured Rhodocyclaceae bacterium. Taxonomy (GTDB): domain Bacteria; phylum Pseudomonadota; class Gammaproteobacteria; order Burkholderiales. Next base: position 1,541 of record CAZXJW010000454.1, on the reverse strand, counting down.
TCACCTCCACCGGCAGCGGGAAGCCCCCCAGCCGCCGCACCAGCTTGGAGGCATCGGCGATGCAGATGAAGCGGCGCGCCACGGCGCCCACGATCTTCTCGCGGGTGAGCGCGCCGCCGCCGCCCTTGATCATGGCCAGCGACTCGGTCACCTCGTCGGCGCCGTCCACGTACACCGGCAGGTCGTCCACGGTGTTGAGGTCGAGCACCTCGATGCCCAGGGCCTTCAGGCGCGCGGCGGAGGCCTCGGAACTGGCCACGGCACCCCGGATGCGGTCGCGGATGCGCCCCAGCGCGTCGATGAAGTGGTTGGCGGTGGATCCCGTGCCCACGCCCACGATCGAATCCTCGGGCACGTGGGCGATGGCCGCTTCCGCGGCCGCCTTCTTCTGCTGGTCCTGGCTCATGTCGGCGTGTTGTTCTCCCCGGCTGGAAGCATAGAGCGGGCCCAGCCCGGCCTCAACGCGGTCGCGGGATTCGCCCCTCCTCACGGCGTTTGCTACCCTTCGGCCTCTCCTCACCGGCCGGCGGCCGCGGGCGCCGGCCCGCGTGCGGGCCCTGACCATGACCGACGACTACCTGGAACGCATCCTCACCGCGCGCGTCTACGACGTGGCCGTGGAGACCCCGCTCGACCCCGCCCCGCTGCTGTCCCGGCGCCTCGGCAACCACGTGCTGCTCAAGCGCGAGGACCTGCAGCCGGTGTTCTCCTTCAAGATCCGCGGCGCCTACAACAAGATGTCGCGCCTCACCCCGGCGCAGCTGAAGCGCGGCGTGATCGCCGCCTCGGCGGGCAACCACGCCCAGGGCGTGGCACTGTCGGCCCGCCACCTGGGCTGCAAGGCGGTGATCGTGATGCCGGTCACCACCCCGCGCATCAAGGTCGACGCCGTGACCGCCCGCGGCGCGAAGGTGGTGCTGTCGGGCGACGCGTACGACGACGCCTATGCCCACGCCCAGGCGCTGGCGGCGAAGCACGGCTACACCTTCGTCCATCCCTACGACGACCCGGACGTGATCGCCGGGCAGGGCACCATCGCGCGCGAGATCCTGCAGCAGCACGGCGGCCCGCTGGACGCCATCTTCGTGGCCGTGGGCGGCGGCGGGCTGATCGCGGGCATCGGCGCCTACGTGAAGCGGCTGCGCCCGGACGTGCGCATCGTGGGCGTGGAGCCGGTGGACGCCGACTCCATGGCCCGTTCGCTGGCGGCAGGCCACCGGGTGCGCCTCGCCCACGTGGGGCTGTTCGCCGACGGCGTGGCCGTGCGCCAGCCCGGCGAGGAGACCTTCCGGCTGGCGCGCCGGCACGTGGACGAGATGGTGCTGGTGGACACCGACGCCATCTGCGCCGCCATCAAGGACGTGTTCGAGGAGACCCGGGTGGTGCTCGAACCCGCCGGGGCGCTGGCGGTGGCGGGCGCCAAGGCCTGGGTGGAGCGCCACCGCACCCGCAACCGCACGCTCGTGGCCATCGCCTGCGGCGCCAACATGAACTTCGACCGGCTGCGCTTCGTGGCCGAGCAGGCGGAGATCGGCGAGCGG
>CAZXJW010000453.1:0-2218 GCA_964641005.1 uncultured Rhodocyclaceae bacterium | reverse complement strand
GCCCACCAGCTGCCGAGCGCGATGCCGAGCGTGAGGAAGGTCCAGGCGAGCAGCGTCCAGGGCCGCGCCCAGCGCGCCCAGGCGCTGTCGAGATGGCCGCCGATGAGCCCCGCGATGGCGAAGGCGAAGGCGACCGAGAAGCCGACGTAGCCGGTGTAGAGCATCGGCGGATGGACCACCAGGCCGAAGTCCTGGAGGAGCGGGTTCAGGTCCGCGCCGTCGCTCGGCGGCGGCAGCTGGCGCAGGAAGGGGTTGGACGTCGCGAGCATGAACAACAGGAAGCCGACGCTGATGGCACCCATCACCGCCAGCACCCGCGCACTGAAGGCGAGCGGCAGGCCGCGGCTGCCGAAGCTGACCGCGCAGGACCAGGCGGACAGCAGCAGCACCCACAGCAGCAGCGAGCCCTCGTGAGCGCCCCACAAAGCCGAGATGCGGTAGGCCAGTGGCAGCGCGGAGTTGGAGTTCTGCGCCACGTAGGCGAGCGAGAAATCATTGTTGATGAAGGCGTGCGCGAGCGCCGCGAAGGCCAGCGCGACGAACAGGAACTGGGCGCGCGCCGCGGGCCGCGCGAGCGACATCCACAGCACGTTGCCGCGCTGCGCGCCGATGAGTGGCACGAGCGTCAGCAGTACGCCGATGGCGAGTGCCATGGCCAGCGCGAAGTGTCCGAGTTCGGCAATCATGGCTTCATCCCCGCCTGCGCCTTGCCGTCCTTGAGCGCCTGCGCGACCTCGGGCGGCATGTAGTTCTCGTCGTGCTTGGCCAGCACCTCGCTCGCCACGAACACGCCGTCAGGGTCGAGCTGGCCGATGGCGACGATGCCCTGCCCCTCGCGAAACAGGTCCGGCAGGATGCCCTTGTAGGTCACGGTCCGCTGCTGCGCGAAATCGGTGACGGCGAAGCGCACGGTCAGATCCTGTGGGTCGCGCTGGACGCTGCCCTTGACCACCATGCCGCCGAGGCGGAAGGCGCGGTTGCCCGGCGCTTCGCCACGCGCGACCTCGCTCGGGCTGTAGAAATACATCAGGTTCTGGTTGAAGGCGGCCAGGATCAGGGCCACGGCCACGCCGATGCCCAGCACCCCGAGTCCGATCACCAGCATGCGCTTACGCCTGGGCGTCATCATTCGTTCCGAGTTCTCGGCGTCGCGCCAGCGCCGCCAGCGCCGCGCGCTCCGCGCGGCGCGGCAGCAGCACGTTCAGCGCCAGCACCACCAGCGCGAGGCCGTAGGAGGTCCACACGTAGACCGCGTAGCCGCCCATGTGCAGGAAGGCATCGAGTCCGCTCACGGCTCAGGCTCGCGTCGGCAGGTCGAGTTCCCGCACCCAGGCGGCGTTGCGGTCATACTCGAGGATCTGGGCGCGCACGCGCACCAGGAGGTTCCAGAAGAAGTAGCACTGGAAGGCCGCGATCATCACCAGCAGCGGGATCAGCATGTCGATGTGGATGGAGGGCTTGTCGAACTTGGTCACCGTCGCACCCTGGTGCAGCGTGCTCCACCATTCCACCGAGAAGTGGATGATGGGGATGTTGACCACACCGATCAGCGACAGCACCGCGCCGGCGCGCGCCGCCGCGCGGCGATCGTCGAAGGCGCCGTGCAGGGCCATCACGCCGAGGTAGAGGAACAGCAGGATGAGTTCCGAGGTGAGCCGCGCGTCCCATACCCACCAGGTGCCCCACATGGGCTTGCCCCACAGCGAGCCGGTGACCAGCGCGAGGAAGGTGAACGAGGCGCCGAGCGGCGCGCAGGCGCGGGCGACGATTTCCGCCAGCTTGAGCTTCCATACCAGCGCCGCGCCGCCGGCCGCGGCCATGGTCACGTAGACGAACATCGACATCCAGGCGGACGGCACGTGCACGTACATGATGCGGAAGCTCTCGCCCTGCTGGTAATCGGCCGGCGCGAACACGAGCCCGCTGACCAGGCCCCAGGCGAACAGCGCCAGGGTCAGCCCCGCCAGCCAGGGCGTGAGCGTGCGGCTCAGGCGGTAGGCGTGCATGAGCGACGCGTACTTGTGCAGGAAGGCGAAATTCAAGCGGACCTCGGAGCGCGTGGCGGGGCTCGATCGTTGGCGTCAACTCATGCGGATGCGCAGCGCCGCGGCCGTGGCCCAGGGTGCCAGCGTCACGGCCAGGACTACGAGGCCGGCGAGGAAGTAGATCTCGCCCGTGACCGGCAGTCCGAGGGCCGCGTTGGCGGTGGCCGACGCAC
>CAZXJW010000452.1:1535-2224 GCA_964641005.1 uncultured Rhodocyclaceae bacterium | reverse complement strand
GGCCTGCGCTGCCTGCGCGCGACCTGGGAAGACGCCGGCCCCGCGCGCGCGGGCGTCCAGCGCACGCAGGCCACGCTCCCGCGCGCCGGCCTGCCGGTGATCGTGGTGCACGGCCGCGACGACGGCCTGGTGCCGGAAGCCTTCAGCGGCGCGGCGTATGCGCGGTGGGCCGACGCCGCCGGCCGCCCCGTCACCTACTGGTCGGTGGCCCACGCCCAACACTTCGACGCCTTTCTCGGCCTGCCCCCGCTTGCCGCCACCTACGTCCCGATGCTCCCCTACGGCTACCGCGCCCTCGACGCCGCCTGGGCCCACCTCGAATCCGGCGCCCCGCTGCCCGCCGACCAGGACATCACGCCCACGCCCCGCGGCTTCGCCGACGGTGCCGTCCCCCCGCTCGAGGCGCGACACCTGGCGCTGCCCTGAGCAGTACGGACCTTCGTTACTTCCGCGCGCAGACCCCCGCGGCAGTGACCGGGCCACTGTCCACGCCCGCGATCAACACAGGCGGCACGCCCTTCCGCTGCCCAGGGCAGCGGCCCCTGCAGGCACCCCGCTGTCCATCCCCCCGCCTGGAAAACGCCCGACGCCGCCTCTACCCGCGAAGAACGCAACGACCACGGCCTTTCCTGGCCAAGGGCCAGGCCCGGGACTCAGGACGCCAGCACCCGCGCCATCACCGACTTCAG
>CAZXJW010000452.1:0-1525 GCA_964641005.1 uncultured Rhodocyclaceae bacterium | reverse complement strand
CGGCTTGTGCAGCAAGACGCAGCCCGCGGCCGCCACCGCCTCGCGCACCTCGGCCCCGTGGTCGGCCGTGATCACCACGCACGGCCGCGCCGGCATCACCGCCGACAACTGCTCCCGCAGCTCCAGCCCCGTCCGCCCCCCGTCCAGATGGAAATCCACCAGCACCAGGTCCGGAACGGCCTCCGCCACCCGCGCCAACGCCTCCTCCGCATTGCCCGCCGGCATCACCTCGCATCCCCTCCCGCTGAGCAACGCCTGCATCCCCCGCAACACGTCGGCATCGTTGTCCACCACCAACACCCGGCTGCGCGGCGCCACGGTCGCCTCGCTGGCCGGCGCGCGCGGCACGGCCTGCGACGGCGCCGCCCGCGGCAACTCGATCCGGAACACCGTCCCCCGCCCCGGCCACGAGCGCAGCCCCAGCGGATGCCCGAGCAGGCGCGCGATGCGCTCCGCGATCGCCAGCCCCAATCCCAGCCCCTGCCCGCCCCGGTCCAGCCGCCGGAACTCCTCGAAGATCACCGCCTGGTCCGCCTCGGCGATGCCGGGCCCGGTATCCCACACCTCGACGGAGAGCGCAGCGCCGCGCCGGCGCACGCCCACCAGCACCCGCCCGCGCGCCGTGTAGCGGATCGCATTGGCCAGGAAATTCTGCAGCACCCGCCGCAGAAGCGGCGGATCGCTGCGGACCCAGGCCCGGCTGGGCACGTGCGCCAGCGCCAGGCCCTTCTGCGCCGCCAGCACCCGGAATTCCGCCAGCAGCGGCTGCAGCACTTCGTCCAGCCGGAAGGCCTGCGGCTGCGCCGTCATGCCACCCGCGTCCAGGCGCGAGATGTCCAGCAGCCCCGCCAGCAGGGCCTCGGCCGAGCCGAGCGCACCGTGGATGTTGGCCACCGCCTCGCGGTGCGCGGGCTCGCGCAGCTGCGGCGCCAGCGCATGCACGAACAGGTGTGCGGCATTGAGCGGCTGCGCCAGGTCGTGGCTCACCGCGGCCAGGAACCGGGTCTTGGCCCGGTTCGCGCGCTCGGCCTCGGCCTTGGCGCCGGCCAGTTCGGCGGTGCGGTCGGCCACGCGCTGCTCCAGCGTCTCGGCCACCGACTTGAGCTCGGCCTCGTTGCGCCGGAACGCGGTGACATCGGTGAAGGTGGCCACGAAGCCGCCGCCGGGCATCGGATTGCCGCGGATCTCCACCACCGCCTCGCCGAAGCGACGCTCGGCCACGTAGGGCGTGCCGGCGCGCATGTGGGCGATGCGCTTGTCCACCTCGCGGTCCTCCGGGCCACTGCCGGCCAGGCCGCGGCGCACGTTGTGGGCGACCAGCTCGGCCACCGGCATGCCCACCTGCAGCAGCTCGCGCGGGTAGTCGAACAGTTCGGCGTAGCGGCGGTTCCAGGCCACCAGGCGCAGCTCGGCGTCCACCACGCTGATGCCCTGGCTCATGTTCTCCAGCGCCGCCTCGAGCACGCGCTGGTTGAAGCGCAGGGCCTGCGAGGCTTCGTCGACGATGCTGGCGACCGTGTCGAGT
>CAZXJW010000451.1:0-2241 GCA_964641005.1 uncultured Rhodocyclaceae bacterium | reverse complement strand
AATCCGGCATCCAGGATGCGATCGCGGGCCTCCCGCCCGAGATCGCCTCGGCCATCGAATCCTCGATCGCCTTCACCCAATCCCCCCGGGTCGCCGACTTCGGAGCCGCGGCAACCCCCATCATCGCCGCGGCCAAAGACGCCTTTCTCTCCGGGGTGACCACGGCCCTCCTGACGGCGGCGTGCGTGCTCGCGGTCACAGCGATCATCACGGCGACCTTCGGACCCCGACGAGGAGCGGAGCGCTCGCAACTTTCATAAAACGTTTGCTAACATTCATTTTATGAAGGTAAAGCCGTCCGCGCTGTTCCCGCTCCTGCGCTCTGACACGCAGGGGCAGCTACTCGCTGCACTCGAGCTGAGCGATCGCGGCGAGACGGCGACCGACCTTGCGCGCCTCGTCGGCACAAGCTTGCCCACGGCCACACGCGAACTCGGCCGCCTGGCCGACGCCGAACTGATCGCTGTCGAGTCGGTGGGTCGCCGAGCGGTCTATCGGCCCAATCGTCACCACCCGCTGAGCGATGCGGTGCGCCAGATCGCACTGTTCACCTACGGCCCGCATCCGGTCGTCGCCCGCGAGCTCGCGACCGTGCCAGGAATCGCCGAGGCCGCGATCTTCGGCTCGTGGGCAGCGCGTCGCGCGGGCGAGGCAGGCCCCCCTCCGGGCGACATCGATGTGCTCGTCGTCGGCGATCCTGATCGTGATGCCCTGTACGACGCCCTCAGCCGCGCAGAGGCGGCGTTGCGTCGTGAAGTGAACGCCACCGTGCTTGCTCCCGACGCGTGGGCGGCTGTGGATGACCCCTTCGTGTCGACCCTGCGTGCGCGACCATCGGTCGACCTGGCAGTCGACACGAGGGGCACCGGATGACGTGGGAGCAAGGCCGAGCGGTCATCGAGCAGTTGCTCGAGCGTGGTGAGCTCGAGCGCGTCGTCGCCAACGCTGCGTTTGCCGCCGCGTCGCTCGAGCTCTGCGAGAAGCACATCGCCACGGCTCAACTGGCGTTCGCGAACGATCCCGTGGCAGCGCTGTCAATCGCCTACGACGCGTCGCGCAAAGCGCTCGCCGCTGTGCTGCTGGCGCAGGGCCTTCGGCCGACGCGTCGCGGTGGTCACATCGCCGTGACGGATGCCCTCACAGCGCAACTCGACCCGCCCAGCCGCATCGGCCGCCAGGTCGACCGCATCCGCCGCCTGCGCAACGACAACGAATACCCCGACGTCACTACGCCTGTCGCCACAGCCGCCGATGCCGCCGACGCCATCACCGTAGCCACGGACGCGCTGAAAGCAGCCCGGCTCGTCCTGCCCCACCTGACACCCTTCTGACTCCTCCCCGATCCTTCCGCCGCTCCCCGCGCGTGTCACGCCCCCGCCCCCAACGCGCTAGACTCTCTCTTCGTGCCCACGGGCACAGCCACGGGCTGTGGCGCAGCTTGGTAGCGCACTTGACTGGGGGTCAAGGGGTCGCAGGTTCAAATCCTGTCAGCCCGACGAAATGCGAAAAGGTTGCCCAAAGGGCGACCTTTTCGCATTTCCCCGGGCGTGAAACGGGTGAGCACCTGCGAGCAGGTGGGCCCCCGGCGCGAGGGGCCCCAGGCGCGGCTCCGCCGCGTCTGGGGGAGCACCAGGGACAAATCCCAAGCTGCCAGGCGGCCACCGGCGCCGAGCACCGCTCGGCGCCGCGCGCAGAACACCCAGACGCCGCCCTGTGTGATTCACCAGCCCCGGCCGAGCAACCTCTCTACCCTCGCGCTCATGCGAGTCGGCGTCTACATCGATGGGTTCAACCTCTACTACGGGGGTCGCGGCATGTGCGGCCGCTCAACGGCAGGCTGGAGGTGGCTCGATCTCCGTTCGATGCTGACAGCCGTCATTGCAAAGCACGCTCCATGGCCGTCCCCGACCGAACTGTCGATCACCTACTGCACGGCGCGTGTCAGCGGCGCGAGCAATCCTGTGGGGCAGCGGGAGCAAGACGTTTACCTTCGTGCCCTTCAACACTCAGGATCCGTCGACCGGTTGAGCTTCGGCAATTACGTCGTACGCATCGCGACAGCACCACTCGCAACTGCTGGCCGCAACGGGAGGCCGGTAATCGCCAGACCGGTGTGGCCTCTGATGGTCCAGGATGGAGAGGGATCCGACGTGCCCGACGCACGCTTCATGGCGTCAGTGGCGCGGCGCGGTCAAGTCCCTGGAAGTGGTGTAACGGCTGATCCTCCGGTTTAGGCGCTGA
>CAZXJW010000450.1:0-2252 GCA_964641005.1 uncultured Rhodocyclaceae bacterium | reverse complement strand
CCGACGAGGCGGCCATGGCCATGCTGGGCGACATCCGCGACTACGTGGAGCGCTGGCTGCCGTGCTTCGTGCGAGACCAGCGCAGCTACCTCACGGTGGCCATCGGCTGCACCGGCGGGCGCCATCGCTCGGTGTACTTCGCGGAGGCGCTCGCCCGCCACTTCGGCGGCGCCCGGCCGGTGATGCTGCGCCACCGTGAACTCGTCGATGACTGAGGCGCGCCTGCGGCCCGTGGCGCTGGCGCTGCTGGCGAGCGCCGCCCTGCTGCCCTGGCATCCGGCCGGGGCGGCGGAATGGACCCGCGTGGCCACGGGTGGCGGCGACCAGCACTTCTACGACCGCGCCAAGGTGTCCATCAGCGGCGAGGACGTCACCTACTGGCGCAAGGTGGTGTTCGAGCGCCCGGTGCGCGCCCGCACCGGCACCGTGAAGAGCGCCCTGTACCGCGAGCGCGTCTCCTGCCGCGACCACACCCTGCGCGCGCTGGCCTGGCAGCTGTTCGCCGACGAGGGCGCTCTCGTGGAAAGCAGCACGCAGGCCGACGCGGAGGCCGCCCCGGTGGTGCCGGAGACCGTGGGCGACCGCTTCCTGGACGTCATGTGCGGCCTCGCCGAGTCGAAGCGCCGGCGCGAGGCCGACCTCGCCCGCGACGAGGCCCAGCTCGCGGCGAAGAAGCGCGAGCTCGAGTCGCTCCGGGCCGAGGTGGAACGCCTCGAGTCCCTGGTGTCCAGGCTGCGCGAGGAAGCCGCCGCGGCCCGACCCGCCGAATCTCCCGAGAGTCCGCCCCGATGAGCACTGCGCCGCGCACCGTCGCCCTCGCCCTCACCGGCGCCTCCGGCATGGCCTACGGCATCCGCCTGCTCGAGCAGCTGCTGCGCGGCGGCACGCGCGTGTGGCTGATCTACTCCCAGGTGGCGCAGATCGTCGCACGCCAGGAGATGGACCTCAAGCTGCCCGCCCAGCCGCGCGAGGCGCAGCGCCATTTCACCGAGGCCTTCGGCGCCGCCGACGGCCAGCTCGAGGTGTTCGGCCGCGAGGACTGGTTCGCCCCCGTGGCCTCGGGTTCGAACCCGGCGGACGCCATGGCCATCTGCCCCTGCTCCATGGGCACGCTCGCCTCCATCGCCGCGGGCCTGGCCGACACCCTCATCGAGCGCGCCGCCGACGTGATGCTCAAGGAGTCGCGCCGCCTGGTGCTGGTGCCGCGCGAGACGCCGTTCTCGGCCATCCACCTGGAGAACATGCTGCGCCTGCAGCGCGCCGGCGCGGTGATCCTGCCGGCCAACCCCGGCTTCTACCACCGCCCCCGGAACGTGGAGGAGGTGGTGGACTTCGTGGTGGCGCGGGTGCTCGACCAGCTCGGCGTGCCCAACGACCTGGTGCGGCGCTGGGGCGACGAACCGCCGGAAGCCTGAGCGCGGCCGCATGCCCGGCGAACGCATCCCGCTGTTCCCGCTCAATACGGTGCTGTTCCCCGGCGGCATGCTGCCGCTGAGGATCTTCGAGCAGCGTTACCTCGCCATGACCAAGGCCTGCCTGCGCGACGGCACCGGCTTCGGCGTGTGCCTGATCAACGACGGCCAGGAGGTGGGCCGCCCCGCCATGCCCAGCGAGGTGGGCTGCCTCGCGGAGATCGTGCACTGGGAGATGCCGCAGCTCGGCATCTTCCACCTGCTCGCGCGCGGCACGCGGCGCTTCCGGCTGCTGTCCACCACCACCGCGGAGGACGGCCTGGTGAGCGGCGAAGTGGCGCTGCTGGACCCCGAGCCCACGGCGCCCGTGGAGCAGCGCCATGCCCTGTGTGCGGAACTCGTGCGCGAGCTGGTGAAGCGCTTCGGCGAGGAGCAGTTCCCGCCGCCGCACCATTACGACGACGCGTCGTGGCTGTCCTACCGGCTGGCCGAGGTGCTGCCCATCGATCGGCTGGAGAAGCAGCGCATGCTGGTGTCCAACGACGCCACCGCGCGGCTGGACCGCGTGCTGCACCTGCTGCAGCGCGGCTGAGCGCGCGTCCTCACAGCAGGCGGTCGGCGGTGTCGAGCCGCGACAGGATGCGCCGGATGGGCGCGGGCACCGCGGCGCGCACCGCATCCGCCGGCGGCAGCCAGAGCCGTCCCGGTTCCTCGGCCGCGCCGCGCCGGTCCGCCACCCTCAGGCGCAGCGGATGCATGCGCAGGCGGAAGTGCGTGAAGCCGTGGTCCACGGGGCCGAGGCGCTCGGCCTCGCCCGCCGCGAGGCCGAACCGCTGCAGG
>CAZXJW010000449.1:921-2260 GCA_964641005.1 uncultured Rhodocyclaceae bacterium | reverse complement strand
CCGCACCGACAGGTTGACGGTCTCGTGCAGTTCCTCGTGCAGCCCCTGCATCACCGGCAGCGCCTCGGCGCGCAGGTCGATGCGCGACTTCACGATGTGGCCCAGTTCCAGCAGCCGGATGCCCAGGCGGTAGGTGCCTGGTTCGATGCGGTCCACGATGCGGTGCTCCACCATCACCGCGAGGATGCGGTGGGCGGTGGAGGGGTGCAGGCCGGTGCGCTCGGCGAGCCGCTTGAGGTTGACGGGATCGGGCTGGGACGCGAGCGCGTCCACCAGGTCCATCATGCGTTCGATCACCTGGATCGAGGTCTTGCCTTCGGTAGGGGGCACGCGGGAGGGCCGGAACGGTGGGAACGGCGCGATTTTAGATGATGAAATCGTGGCCTGGCGGTTTCCGCCATGTGGAAGCCGCGGGGGAGCGCGCCGAGCGCGTGCTATAGTCCGGCGCGCTCGAAGCCGGTCACGCCAATCTCATGCGCACCGGCTCCCGGCCCCTCGGGCCGGCGTACCCGAACCTGTTGCCCCCTATGCCTGCTCCCCTGCGCGTCGGCCTGTTCGTGACCTGCCTGGTGGACCTGATGCGCCCGCGCATCGGCTTCGCCGCCCTGAAGCTTCTCGAGGCCGCCGGCTGCGAGGTGGTGGTTCCTGCTTCGCAGACCTGCTGCGGCCAGCCCGCCTACAACTCGGGTGACCGCAAGGCGGCCCAGGCGCTGGCGCGCAAGATGGTGCGCGAGTTCGAGGCCTGCGACCACGTGGTGGTGCCCTCGGGCTCGTGCAGCGGCATGATCCGCGCCCACTATCCGGAACTGCTCGCCGACTTCCCCGAGGAGCGCGCGGCCCTCGATCGCGTCGTGGCGCGCACCCGCGAGCTCACCGACTTCCTCGTGAACGTCGCCGGGCTCTCGCAGGTTCCCGGGGAGTTCCGCGGCACGGTCACTTACCACGACTCCTGTTCCGGCCTGCGCGAGATGGGCGTGAAGTCCCAGCCGCGCGCACTGCTCGCCGGGGTGCGCGGCCTGGTGCTCAAGGAGATGGCCACGCCCGAGTACTGCTGCGGCTTCGGCGGGACCTTCTCGGTCAAGTACGGCGAGATCTCGGCGCGCATCGCGGATCGCAAGTGCGACGACGTGGCCGGCACCGGCGCCGATGCCGTGGTGCTGGGCGACCTGGGCTGCATGCTCAACATCGAGGGGCGCCTGAAGCGCCGCGGCGAGCGCACCCGCGTCTACCACGTGGCCGAGGTGCTGGCCGGGGTGGAGGAGCCGTGAGCGCGCAGGGCCGCTCCCGGGTGCCCGCCCCGCGGCGCGCAGCGCGAAAGGCGTGTCGATGAGCGCAGTGC
>CAZXJW010000449.1:0-911 GCA_964641005.1 uncultured Rhodocyclaceae bacterium | reverse complement strand
CGACAAGCTGCACGATGCCAAGGTGCAGCGCGCCATGCGCAACTTCAACCTCGCCGCGGCGCGCTCGCGCGCCATGGCGGAGCTGCCCGCCCTCGAGGACATCCGCACCGACGCGGCCGCCATCCGCGACGTGGCGCTCGCCGACCTGGACGTCTGGCTCGAGCGCTTCGAGGCCGAGGCCACGCGCCGAGGGGTCAAGGTGCACTGGGCCGAGACCCATGCCGACGTGAACCGCATCGTGGCGGCGATCGCCCGCGAGGCGGGCGTGCGCAAGGTGATCAAGTCGAAGTCCATGGTTAGCGAGGAGAGCCACCTCAACGGCGCGCTCGAGGCCGAGGGCATGGAGGTGGTGGAGACCGACCTGGGCGAGTACATCGTCCAGCTCGCCGGCGAGGCGCCCTCGCACATCATCGCCCCGGCCATCCACAAGACCCGCGACGACGTGGCCGACCTGTTCCACGAGCATCACGGCACGCCGCGCAAGACCGACATCGCCGAGCTCACCATGGAGGCGCGCGGGGTGCTCCGGCAGCACTTCCTGAGCGGTGACATGGGCATCACCGGCGGCAACTTCCTGGTGGCCGAGACCGGCTCGGTGGTGCTGGTCACCAACGAGGGCAACGGCCGCATGGTGTCCACCCTGCCGCGGGTGCACGTGGCCATCACCGGCATCGAGAAGGTGATCCCCACCCTCGAGGACGTGGCCTGCGTGCTGCGCGTGCTCACGCGCTCGGCCACCGGACAGTCCATCAGCAACTACGTGACCCTGGCCACCGGTCCTAAGGGCGAGGGCGACGCCGACGGTCCTCGGGAGATGCACGTGGTGCTCGTGGACGCGGGCCGCTCGCGGGTGCTGGGCACCGACATGCAGGAGGCGCTGCGCTGCATCCGCTGCGGCGCCTGCATGAACC
>CAZXJW010000448.1:0-2277 GCA_964641005.1 uncultured Rhodocyclaceae bacterium | reverse complement strand
GTGCAGGAGTTCACGCGTTTCTACGCCTACGGCAGCGGCAGCGACTACGCGCTGGGCGCGCTGTACTCTGTGTACGACCGCCCGGACATGAACGCCGAGGCCATCGCCCGCCACGCCATCGCCGCGGCGGCGGAGTTCGACGACGGCACGGGCGGCCCGATCCATTCCTTCACCGTCCCGCTGCTCGATCCCTGAACCTTTCCCATTCGCAGGAGGGTTGACCCATGCCATCCTTCGACATCGTCTCCGAAGTGGACCAGGTGGAGGTCCGCAATGCCGTGGACCAGACCAACAAGGAAGTCGGCACGCGCTTCGACTTCAAGGGCTCGGACTCGCGCGTGGAGCTCGCCGAGAAGGTGCTCACCGTGTTCGCCGACGACGAATTCAAGCTCGGCCAGGTGAACGACATCCTCACCGCGAAGCTCGCGAAGCGCGGCGTGGACGTGCGCTGCCTGGAACTGGGCAAGCCCGAGAAGATCAGCGGCAACAAGGTCAAGCAGTCGGTCACCGTCAAGACCGGCGTGGAGACCACGCTCGCCAAGAAGATCCAGCAGTTGCTCAAGGACTCGAAGCTCAAGGTGCAGGCTTCCATCCAGGGCGACACCGTACGCGTCTCCGGGGCGAAGAAGGACATGCTGCAGGACGCCATCGCGCTGGTGCGCAAGTCGATCACCGACTTCCCGCTGCAGTTCCAGAACTTCCGCGACTGATCCCGTCGCTGCGCGGCGGCGGCAGTGCCGCAACGGCACCGGACGACTCAGGCGCCGCCCAGCGCCTTCACCACCCACGGAATCGCCAGCGCCCCCAGCACCCCGTGCAGGCCCATGGCCAGGCTCGCGTAGGTCCCCGCCTCGGCGTTCACGCTGAACGCCCTCGAGGTGCCGATGCCGTGCGCCGCCACGCCCAGCGCGAAGCCGCGCTGCCACCAGGCCCGCGAGCCCGCCGCATCGAGCACGAAGCGGCCGAGGGCCGCGCCGAGGATGCCGGTGGTGACGGCATACACCGCCGTCAGGGTGGGCGAGGCGCCGATGCGCTCGGCCACGCCCATGGCGATGGGCGCGGTCACTGACTTGGCGTACAGGCCGCCCACCAGCAGCGGGTCGGCCCCCAGCAGCGTGGCCGCGCCCACGGCCGTGGCGATGGACACCACCCCGCCGCCCAGCAGCGCCGCCAGCAGCGGCAGCACCCTGCCCCGCAGGCCCGCCAGCCCCTTGAAGATGGGCACCGCCAGCGACACCGTGGCCGTGCCGAGCAGGAAGTGCACGAACTGCGCGCCCTCGAAGTATTTCGCGTAGGGCATGTCCAGGATCGTGATGGCCGTGGCCGCCAGCAGCGTGGCGATGGCCACGGGATTGGCGAGCGGATGCCGTCCCGAGCGCTCGTAGAGCCAGCTGCCGGCCTGCCAGGCGAGCAGCGTCAGGATCAGCGCCGCGAGCGGGCTGCCGGAGAGGTAGACCCAGATCTCGGCGATGCGCGGCAGCTCAGGGCTCACGATCGGCCTCCCGGGGCGCCAGCACGCGCAGGATGATCGCCGCGGCGGCCACCGTGGCGAGCACGCTGGCCACCAGCGCGGTGCCGATGGCCAGGGCGTGTTCGCGCAGCTGGGGCAGGAACATCACCACCCCGACCGCCGCCGGCACGAACAGGATTCCCAGGTGGCGGCTGAAGGCCGTGGACACCTCGTCCAGGTCGGGCCGGACCTCGCGCCGCAGCGCCAGCCAGCCCAGCAGCAGCAGCAGGCCCAGCACCGGGCCCGGCACGAAGGGCAGCAGGAACTTCGACAGGACTTCCCCGAGCCCCTGGAACAGGAGCAGCCGGGTGAGCCCGCCGATCACCGCTTCAGGCCCTCCAGCCAGCGGTCGTAGAGGCCCTCGGCCACCCGCTGCAGCGCGCCGAGCTTGGCAGGCATCTCGGCGCGGATCTGCGGCGTGAGCTGCACCGCCGGCCCCGGGCTGGCGGCGATCTCGTCCTCGCCGTCGTCGCACCACTCGTCGATGAGCGACTCCGTCATCTCCACGTGGCACTGCAGGCCCAGGTGGGGGCCGATGGCGTAGCCCTGGTTGCCGCACCAGGCGCTCGACATGATGCGCGTGGCGCCGGGCGGCAGCGAGAAGGTCTCGCCGTGCCAGTGGAAGGACTCGAAGCCCCTCAGGTCGCCGAACCAGTGCCGTGCCACGGGATTGTCATCGACGAGCACCCGGCCCCAGCCGATCTCCTTGGTGGGGTTGCGCGTGACCACGCCGCCGAGCGCCTTGGAGATGAGCTGCCCCCCCAGGC
>CAZXJW010000447.1:0-2279 GCA_964641005.1 uncultured Rhodocyclaceae bacterium | reverse complement strand
GCGTGCTTGCGCGCGCCGCGCACCTGCAGCGCGTGGTGGTGCTGGTGGACGAGCGGACCGACCGCGCCACCGCCGAGGCCGACGCCGCCGAGGCCCCCGCGGGGCGCTTCGTGTGGGTGAGCGCGCGGCGCCTGGGTGGGCGTCAGGCGGGCGAGGTGCTGCGGGCGCTGCTGGGTCGCTGAACCGCCGCGCCCGGGCCGTTCGGCGAGCGCCTCAATGCGGGGCGGCGTCGACGGCTTCGGCGGCGTGAGCGGCGGTGCTCCAGCGGCGCAGCGTGTCGCCCTGAGCCTGGATTGCCTTGATCATGCGCGTGAGCACGTCCTGCGCGGCGCGCTTGGACGACAAGGAGAAGTCGCTCTTGAACTCATCGAACTCGGCCCGGCCCTCACCCTGCACGCGCACGGTGGCCACTGTGCTGGTGCCACCCGGGTCGCGGAACGCGAGTTCGAGCGAGATGGTGAATATGGTGGGTGGCCAGGTGAGGATGCTGGGCGAGTACGAGGTGGTGGTGATCGTGGGCGTCACCACCACGGTGGAGGGGTCGGTGCCGATGCGCGGGTCGGTCGGGCTGCTGGCGAGGCCGACGCGCGTGAACACCTCGCCCAGGGCCACGTAGATGCCGGTCTGCAGATCCTTGTAGGGCTTGTAGCTCACCTTGTCGCCCCCGCCGCCCGGGGTGATCACCTCCTGGGCCAGTTGGGCGTCGGTCATGAGCAGGACCGCGGTGCGCTCGATCTTCGGCGCCGCGCCGGTGCCCACCAGCGCGGCGGGATCGGGGGTGAGCTGGATCGGGTGGGCGCAGCCCCCGAGGAACACGGCAGCCGCGAGGGCAAGGCCGGCGAAAAGGCGTTGACGCATGGTGGAGGTTTCCTTCACTTCAGGGCGGCCAGGAACAACCCGTCGGCCCACAGCTTTCCGATCAGTTGCTGCACGAGCAGCGGATATTGCTGCTGCGCCTTCGGCACGGCGATCGCGCCGACGAACGAGGAGTCCCAGCTGTCTTCGGCGCGCTTGACCGCGTCGTAGCGGGTCTGCCCACCGACCTTGACAACGAAGCGCGCCTCGATGTGGCCGCTGTTGGTGGCGATGCCCCCGGCCGCGATGTCGTTGGCCAGCAGCTCGCCACTGATCTCCAGGGTGGATTTCGGGTCGAGTTTGCCCGCCAGCCGCAATTCGGTGCGCAGCGCCTCGGCCAGGTAGGCCGCGTAATTGGCGCCGACGGGCGAGGCCATCGGGTTGCCGCGCAGGCTGATGCTGTCGGCGCCGGTGGCGCCCGGGCGTACCGTGAAGCTGCCGAGGGTGACCGGCTGGATGCCGCTGTTGCGGACCCGCTCGATACCGGCCGCAGACGGTGAATAGGCCGGGGCCTGGATGGCGCAACCGTGCAGCAAGGCAGCGAGCAGCACCAGCAGGATGGTGTGCATGCGGGGGATGGAGAGGTTCATGTGGCGGGGCAGGGTGGTGGGAAATCGGGTCGAGGCATCAGGGTGCCTTCACGGCGGGATCGCGCCCCAGCAGGGGCTTGCCGTCGACCTCCTCGCGCCGGTCCATCACGAGCGTGCGCCCGAAGACGAGGCGGATCCAGGTCGGGTAGGTATAGGCGCTGGCGTTGGCGTGGTCGATCGTCGCGCCGATGGCGCCGCCGAAGAAGATGTTGCCGGCCATGCCGACGTTGGCGCGCGAGATGAGTTGCCCGAGGGCCGGGGGCAGGCCCGGCTGGCGGCACTCGATCTGGAGATCGCCGCGCGAGCGCATCACCATGGTCGTTTCGCCGGACTGCATGGTCTGGGAGCCGCGCTCGTTGGTCAGCGTGCACGCGGCGCCTTCGACCAGCTCCCCCTGTTGCGTGGCGGTTTCCACACGCAGCGGGTGGTGTGGCTGATTGACGAAGCTGGCGCAGCCGCTGCAGACGGCGGCGACCACAACGGCCGCCGCAAACGTGCGGCCCGAATTCGGGCGTCGGGGCACTTTCTCCTCCGGGTAGCGGACCGCGAATCGGGACTGTCTGGCGCAGGGCGGTCGCGCGCCACGTGATCGTAGATGAATGCCGTGCGGGTGGCGCGCGGCTGTTGGGCGGCTTCGACACCGTCGCTCCGATGGCGCGCAGGTGACAGCCGCTTGGCCTCAGTTGCCGTTGCCGAAGTGGTCGAAGCCCTGCGCTCGCACATCCACCGCTTGCCCGCGGTCATCCAGCACGCGCCAGCCTGGCGTGTCCGTGAGGCGGCCGATGCGTGTGACGGCCACACCCGCCATGCGGCCAGCGGCCAGCACCGCGTCGT
>CAZXJW010000446.1:0-2283 GCA_964641005.1 uncultured Rhodocyclaceae bacterium | reverse complement strand
CGCGGAAGAGCGTGGACACGTTCAGGTGTCCCGTGTCCCGCAGCAGCGTGAAGTGGCGATCGCCCTGCGCGGCGTCGTCGATGCGCAGGATCACCGTCTCGGGCAGCCAGGCGAGCGCCGCGCCGCGCAGCGCCGCGACCCGGGCGAGGCCGTCGCGCAGCGCGGGGTCCGAGACACCGGCCGGGTCCATGGAGTGGTCGAGAACCGCCGCGAGCCGCGTGCGCAGCATGGCATAGAGCTCGGCCTGGGGGTCGGCGCTGCGGTAGGTGATGGCCGTCTCCCGGTCGAAGCTGGCCTTGCGGCCGTACACGTAGTCCTTGACCGAGTCGGGCGCGCCCCGGTACCAGCGGTCGCGGATCGGCTCGCGGGCGGCCTTCGGCAGCAGCACCAGGAAGTTGAACTCGCCCTCCATGCGCATGAAGTCCATGTACAGGCGGCTGTTGATCTGGTGGCCCGCGTTGCCGAACACGTCGTAGCCGGCCACCAGCAGGTAGTAGATGCGCTCGAACAGCGGATAGCCGATCACCCACGCGGTCTTGGGCGGTTCGCCGGCCAGGCCGTTCACCACCGAGGCGCTGTCGAAGTGGCGGAAGATGGTGAGCGCGGCGTTGGGATTGCGCCCCTCGCCGTCCCAGATGAAGGAAAGGTCGGCCGCGGTGCGGTCCGTCGCGGTGCGCGCGTAGAGGGCGCTCTTGGCCTCGAGGTAGCGCGTCTCCTGCTCCGCGAGCGTGCGCCACTGCCGCAGGATCGGCGCATCGCTGCCGTAGGCGGCGGGTAGCTCGAGATTGGCGGACTGGCGGGCCAGCAACTCCGCGGTGTCGCGGCCGGCGCTCACCGCCGGGTCGAGGAACACCACCCAGAAGCGGTCGCGGATCACGTTGAGCGCCACCTGGCCGCGGCAGACAGGCCCCTTCATGAAGCTCATGATGAAGAAACGGGCCTCGTCGAGCAGGAAGCGGTAGCGCGAGTCGGGGGGTATGTCGGCGTAGGCGCGGAAGGGATTGGTGGCCACCGCCGGTTCCCAGGACGGCAGCGCGCGCACCTCGTAGGGCGCGTCGAGGAACCAGGTCCGCAGCTTCGCCATCCGCCCGGGCGACAGGGCGTAGGGCATGTGGGTCTTGGCCACGACGGTCTCGGGGTCGGCCACGATGCGGTAGTGCACGCGGGCCACGCCGGGATCGTCGGTGGGCCGCCGGGTCGCGATCGGCCTGTGCGGCGTTCCCGGCGGCGTGGCTGAACGCACCAAATTGAAGGACCGGTGCGCGGGGTCCGACTCGAACACCAGGTGCGCCAGGAACAGGTGCTCGTACAGATAGCGCGCCATGAGCTGCTGCTTGGGCGAGTCGCCGTTCAGGAAGGCCTCCCAGTCGCGCACCTCGGCCTCGAGGGGCGGGGGAAGCACGGATGCGCCCTCGTCGGGCGCGCCGGCCCGGAGCCAGCGCACCAGCAGGTCCATCTCGCCCGCCGCGAGTCCCGGCAGCCCGTAGGGCATGCCGCCCAGCGGATGGCGTCTCTCGTAGTCGTCGAACTGCTCGATGCGCGGGCAGCTCTGGGCACGGTCCAGGGAGAAGTCGAACTCGGGACCCAGCACGGGCTCCGCGGGCAGGGGGTTGCGCTGCTTCAGCGCCAGGCTGCGGAACAGCAGACTGCCCTCGAGGTCGCCGGCCGACCCGCGTTCGTTGAGGATGGGATGGAAGCCCAGGCGGCGCCACTCCGAGGCAGTGAGCGCGTCGGTGAACAGGCGCGTGGGGACGGCTTCGCGCAGCCGCGCCGCTTCGTAGACCTGGCGGGGGCTCGCCCCCCGCGCGATGCCTTCCCAGGAACCGAGCTTCGCCTGGCACGGCGCGTCGTAGCAGGCGTGGCAGACCACGCAGCGGCGCTCGAGCAGCGGCCGGACCTCCTCGCGGTAGGACGGCGCTCCTGGCGCGGGTGCCGAGGCGTGGTCGTGGCGGTGCGGGTCGGGCTTGCCGTAGCGTCCGTCGAGGGACACCGCGGCGATGGTGGCGCAGCCGCTCGCCAGCAGGAGGGCGGCGATGAGGAGGCGGGTGTGCATGGTTGCGTGGGGTGCACGCTACCACGAAGCCCGCGTCTCGCTGGGCGCACGCGTGCCGGGAAAAGCCGGGGCCGCGGACGGCCCCGGGAAACGGGAGGAAACGCCCGCGCGGCCAGGGCTCGCCGCGCGGGCGGTGCGGGAGCCTCCCCGTTACTTCTTCTCGTCCTGCGGCTTGTCCTTCTTCTGGGTCTGCTGGTCGGTCTTCTCGCCGGCCTGGGCCAGCGCGGAGG
>CAZXJW010000445.1:0-2285 GCA_964641005.1 uncultured Rhodocyclaceae bacterium | reverse complement strand
TGCGCACGTTGGCGAACGTGCCGCGCATCATCACCTCGTGGTTGCCGCGGCGCGACCCGTAGCTGTTGAAGTCGGTCTTGGAGACCTTGTTGCCCACCAGCCACTTGCCTGCGGGCGAGGATTCCTTGATGGAGCCGGCCGGCGAGATGTGGTCGGTGGTGATGGAGTCGCCGAACACGCCGAGCGCACGGGCCTTCGTCACGCCGGAGGCCGCGGCGGCGGGCGTCATCGAGAAGTCGTCGAAGAACGGCGGCTTCGCGATGTAGGTGGAGGTGGGCCAGTTGTAGACCTGACCCTCGACGCCCTCGACCTTCTCCCACAGTTCGCCGGGGCTCGCCTTCACCTTGCCGTAGTTGCCCTTGAAGGCCGTCGGATTCATGGCGTACTTCATCAGCTTGGCGATCTCCTCGCTGGTGGGCCAGATGTCGCCGAGGTACACGTCCTTGCCGCCCTTGCCCTGGCCGACGGGCTCGGTCATCAGGTCCTTCGTGACGTTGCCGGCGATGGCGTAGGCCACGACCAGCGGCGGCGAGGCAAGGAAGTTCGCCTTCAGGTTCGGGTGGATGCGCGCCTCGAAGTTGCGGTTGCCGGACAGCACCGCGGCGCACACGAGGTCGTTCTTCGTGATGGTGTCGTTGATCTCGGCCGTCAGGTCGCCGGCGTTGCCGATACAGGTGGTGCAGCCGTAGGCGGCCACGCTGAATCCGAGTTCCTCCAGATAGGGCAGCAGACCGGCCTTGGTGAGGTACTCGGTCACGATGCGCGAGCCGGGGGCCAGCGAGGTCTTGATGTGCGGCTTGACCGACAGCCCGGCCTTCACGGCTTTCTTGGCAAGCAGGCCCGCGGCGAGCAGCACGCCCGGGTTGGAAGTGTTGGTGCACGAGGTAATGGCCGCGATGAGCACGTCGCCGTTGTGCAGCTCGACGCCCGAGTCGGTCTTGAAGGCGGTCCCGAGCTTGTCGGCCGGCTGGTTGAAGCCGTTGTCGGCGGTGGGCTTGGAGAAGAGTTCGGTGAACTTTCCCTTCACGTGGCCGATCTCGATGCGGTCCTGCGGACGCTTCGGGCCTGCGAGGGACGGCGCGACCGTGGAGAGGTCCAGCACGAGCGCCTTCGTGTAGTCGATCTGCCCGGCCTTCGGGATGCCGAACAGGCCCTGCGCCTTGAAGTACGCCTCGAACGCGGCGATCTCGGCCTTGGTGCGACCCGTGCCCTGGAAGTACTCGACGGTCTTGTCGTCGACGGGGAAGAAGCCCATGGTCGCGCCGTACTCGGGCGCCATGTTGGCGATGGTGGCGCGGTCGGGCAAGGCCAGCGTGGCGGTGCCCTCGCCGAAGAATTCGACGAACTTGCCGACGACCTTCTTCTTGCGGAGCATCTCGGTGATGGTGAGCACCAGGTCGGTGGCGGTCACGCCCTCGCGCAACTTGCCCTTCAGTTCCACGCCCACGACGTCCGGCGTGAGGAAGTAAACGGGCTGGCCCAGCATGCCGGCTTCCGCCTCGATCCCGCCCACGCCCCAGCCCACCACGCCGATGCCGTTGATCATCGTCGTGTGGCTGTCCGTGCCCACCAGGGTGTCGGGGTAGTACACGCCGCCCTTCTTGTGGACGCCGCGCGCGAGGTACTCCAGGTTCACCTGGTGGACGATGCCGAAGCCGGGCGGCACGACGCCGAAGGTGTCGAACGCCTGCATGCCCCACTTCATGAATTCATAGCGCTCGCGGTTGCGCTGGAACTCGAGTTTCATGTTGAGATCGAGCGAGTCCTTGCCGCGGTAGTGATCGATCATCACCGAGTGGTCCACCACGAGGTCCACCGGCACCAGCGGCTCGATGGTCTTGGGGTTCTTGCCCATGTCCTTGGCGACGTTGCGCATCGCCGCGAGGTCCGCCAGCAGCGGCACACCCGTGAAATCCTGCAGCACCACGCGCGCGACCACGAACGGGATCTCGTCCACGCGGTCCGCCTTGGGTTTCCAGGAGGCGAGCTGACGCACGTGCTCTTCGGTCACCTTCTTGCCGTCGCAGTTGCGCAGCACGGACTCGAGCACGATGCGGATGGACACCGGCAGCCGCGAGATCTTCCCGAGCCCGGCCTTCTCGAGCGCGGGCAGCGAGTAGAACTTGCCCTTGCTGGCGCCGATTGGGAACTCTTGCAGCGACTTGAACAGGTTGTGACTCATTTCGGACTCCTGGGCCTGAGAGGCGGGACGAATGGGATGGTCGGTCGGGTTGGCGCGCCGGCAGCGAAGCCGTGAAGTCGTGAAGTCGTGAAGCCCCTCACCC
>CAZXJW010000444.1:1876-2298 GCA_964641005.1 uncultured Rhodocyclaceae bacterium | reverse complement strand
GTGCCGTGGTCCACGTCGAGCAGAGTGCCCTGGGCGCCCTCGAACATCAGGCGGTGGCCGGCGCGGTTGGCCTCGTAGAGCAGCCGCGGCACGTCGCCCACCATGGGCCTGATGCGCCCGGCAAGGGCCAGGGTCTCGTCGAGGACCTCCTGGAAGTCCACCGGCTCGGCCTGGAAGTAGTTCTTGAGCACGAAGTTGTGGAAGTCCAGCACCTCGCCGAGCTTGGCGGCGAAGCGCTCGCGATGGAACAGGTCCTGCAGGCGGATGGCGCGGCGCCCCACCTTGTCCTCGTAGGCCGGGCCGATGCCGCGCCCGGTGGTGCCGATCTTGCCCGCGCCCGCCGCCGCCCCGCGCAGGCCGTCGAGCTCGCGGTGGATCGGCAGGATCAGCGGGCAGGTCTCGGCGATGGCGAAGTTCTCGGT
>CAZXJW010000444.1:0-1866 GCA_964641005.1 uncultured Rhodocyclaceae bacterium | reverse complement strand
GTACGGGAGGATGAGCGGACAGGCCTCGCTGATGGTCAGGCGCGAGGTGACGTCCACGCCCGCGGCCTCCAGCGTGGCGATCTCCTCGAGCAGCGCGTGCGGCGAGACCACCACGCCGTTGCCGATGTAGCAGCGCACGCCCTCGCGCAGGATGCCCGAGGGGATCAGGTGCAGCACGGTCTTCTTCCCGCCGATCACCAGGGTGTGGCCGGCGTTGTGCCCGCCCTGGAAGCGCACCACGCCCTGCGCGAGGTCGGTGAGCAGGTCCACCACCTTGCCCTTGCCCTCGTCACCCCACTGGGTGCCGATCACCACCACGTTGCGTGCCATGACTCTGGTGCGTCCTCTTCGTGTGCGTGCGCGCTCAGGCGCCTTCCAGCGGCGCGATCCGCCAGCCGCCGCCTTCGCGGACGAGCTGCCGGTCGCAATCCAGTTCGTGCCGGCTGTCCTCGTGGCCGGGCAGGTCGGCGATCACCACCTCGCCCGCGGCCCGCAGCCGCGCCACCTCCGTGGCCAGCGACGCCTCGTCGCTGCAGGGGGCGAGGATGCCGCGGCGCCGAGGTGGCTGCGGCGAGAGCGCCGCGAGCTCGCGCAGGTCGATGCTGAACCCGGTGGCGGGCCTCGCCCGGCCGAAGGCGCGACCCACCTCGTCGTAGCGCCCGCCCAGGGCGATGGCGTTGGCGCTGCCCGGCGCGTAGGCCGCGAACACCACGCCGGAATGGTAGTGATAGCCGCGCAGCTCGGCGAGGTCCACCAGCAGGTCGCCCACCCGGCCCTCGAGACCCTTCACCAGCACGCGCAGCTCGGCCAGGCTGCGCCCCACCTCCGGCAGCCCGGGCAGGCGCGCAGCGGCTGCATCCAGGACCTCGGCGCCTCCGTAGAGCGAGGGGAGCAGCCGCACGGCATCGCGCAGCGCCGCGGGCAGGCCCGCGGTGAGGTTCACCAGCTCGGGCACGTCCTTGCCCTGCAGGGCCTGGAACAGCGCCGCCTCCAGGGGGGCTTCCACGCCCGCCGCCCGCGCCAGTGCACGGAACAGGCCCACGTGGCCCAGGTCGAGGTGCACGCCGGCCAGCCCGGCGGCGGCCAGGGCCTCGAGCATCAGGCGCTGGATCTCCACGTCGCTCTCCGGGCCCGCGTGGCCGTAGAGCTCGGCGCCGATCTGCAGCGGCTCGCGGGTGCGCGCCGTGCCGGCCGGCACGGCGTGCAGCACGCTGCCGCAGTAGCACAGGCGGGTCACCCCGGTGCGGTTGAGCAGGTGCGCGTCGATGCGCGCCACCTGCGGCGTGATGTCGGCGCGCACGCCCAGGGTGCGTCCGGAGAGCTGGTCCACCAGCTTGAAGGTGCGCAGGTCGAGGTCGTGGCCCGTGCCGGTGAGCAGGGATTCGAGGTACTCGAGCAGCGGCGGGGCCACCAGCTCGTAGCCGTGGCCCGCGAACAGGCCGAGCAGCCGCGCGCGCAGGCGCTCCAGGCGCTGCGCCTCGGGCGGCAGGATGTCCTCCACGTACTCCGGCAGGAGCCAGCGGCGTGCGTCCATCGGCATCAGGCGATCAAGGATCCGGACAGGGGCGCGCTCAGCCGCCGCGCGCCAGGAACAGCAGCAGCAGCCCCACCAGCATGGAACTCAGGCCGATGAAGCGCAACTGCCCGTCGGACATCTCGGTGAGCCTGCGGAAGGTCTCCCGCCAGATGCCCGGCAGCAGGAAGGGCAGAAGCCCCTCGAGCACCAGCATCAGCGCGAGCGCCGACATCAGCGTCGCGTCCACCGCCCCTCCCCCGCGCGGACCCGTGCCGGCGGTCAGCGCCGGCCGGGGCCTTTCATGTACTTGAAGAAGTCCGAGCTCGGATCGAGCACCATCACGTCGCCCT
>CAZXJW010000443.1:0-2301 GCA_964641005.1 uncultured Rhodocyclaceae bacterium | reverse complement strand
GGTCACCGGTGTCGAGGCGCTGGTGCGCTGGAACCATCCCGAGCGCGGGCTGCTGTCGCCGGCCGACTTCGTGCCGCTGGCGGAGGAGACGGGCCTGATCGGCCCGCTGGGCGAATGGGTGCTTCGGGAGGCCGCCTGCCAGTCGCGCCGCTGGCAGGAGGCGGGCCTCGACCTCACCATGAGCGTCAACCTGTCGGCTCGCCAGCTGGACGAAGCGGACCTCCCCGGGCGCGTGGTCCAGGCCCTGCGCGAGGCCGGAGCGGATCCGCGCCGGCTCGAGCTCGAGGTCACCGAGACCGCGGTGCTGCGCGATCCGGGCAGGGCTGCCGACATGCTCGCCTGCCTTGCCCGGCAGGGCGTGTGCATCTCGGTGGACGACTTCGGCACAGGCTGGTCCGGACTTTCCTACCTGCGACACCTGCCCCTGGACCTGGTGAAGATCGACCAGTCCTTCGTGCGCAACGTGGGCGGCGACAGCGACGACGCCACCATCGTGCGCGCCGTGGTGGACCTGGCGCGCAAGCTCGGCATCGGCGTCGTGGCCGAGGGCGTCGAGAAGGCAGGCCAGGCGCGCTGGTTGCGCGAGATCGGCTGCCGCTTCGGCCAGGGCTGGCATTTCGGACGCCCCGGCGAGGCGGCCCGCGTGCGGCGGCTGCTGGGCTAGCCGGGTTATCCTCGCGGCCCTTCCGGAGGACGCCCACGCCATGTCCCGCCGCAGCTCCCGCCCTCGTGCCGAGGAATCCGCCCAGTCAACCGCCACCGATGCCGCCGCGATGGCGGTGAAGGTGCTGGCCTTCGCCGGCAGCCTGCGCGGCGGCTCGCTCAACCGCAAGCTCGCGAAGGTGGCCGCCGAGGGGGCGGCGGCGGCGGGCGCGGACGTGACCTTCATCGACCTGCGCGACTATCCGCTGCCGGTCTACGACGGCGACCTCGAGGCCGAGCAGGGCCTGCCGGCCAACGCGCGGCGCCTGAAGGACCTGTTCATCGCCCACCACGGCCTGCTGATCGCCTCGCCCGAATACAACAGCTCCATCACGGCGGCGCTCAAGAACACCCTGGACTGGATCTCGCGCCAGGACGGCACCGAGTCCGGCCTGCTGCCCTACGAGGGCAAGGTGGCGGGCCTGCTGTCCGCCTCGCCGGGCAATCTCGGCGGACTGCGCTCCCAGGAGACCACCCGGCAGATCCTCGTGCAGCTCGGGACCCTGGTGGTGTCGCGGCGCCTCGCGGTGCCGCGCGCCCACGAGGCCTTCGACGACGACGGGAACATGAAGGACGCGCGCCAGGCGGCCAGCGTGCATGCGGTGGCCGCCGAGGTGGTGCGGGTCGCCCGCAGCCTCAACGGGCTCGACTGACGCGTCGGCCGGGAATCGCCGGTCTCCGCCCGGGGCCACGCCCGGAATCGTGCGCGGGTCCGTTTTCGCGCACCCGGCTGGTGCGCGAATCCTCCCGCCCATCCCTGGTATCCGCGCAAGGCCCTGAGCCGGAAGGAACACGCCGCATTGGCAGGCGTGGCACACGGGTTGCACAATGCCGTGGCGGAGATCCCGGACAAGCCGCGCGAGAACGGCGACCATGCAAACCCACTTCGACGAGATGTACGGCCCCGACGGGGCGGTCCGCGCCCATTACCAGCCGCTCGCGGACTGGATTTCCGCCACGCCCCCGGAACGCATCCGTCAGATGCGCGAGGCGGCCAACATGCTGTTCCACCGGGTGGGCATCACCTTCGCCGTGTACGGCGAGGAGGCGGGTGCCGAGCGGCTCATCCCCTTCGACATGCTGCCCCACATCATCCCGGCGGCGGAGTGGCGCCACCTCGAGGCCGGGCTGCGGCAGCGGGTCAAGGCGCTCAACCTGTTCCTGCACGACATCTACCACGGCCAGGAGATCCTTCGTTCCGGCCGCATCCCCGCGGCGCGCATCACCGGCAACAAGCTCTTCAAGCAGGAGATGGTCGGCCTGGACGTGCCCGGCGGGATCTACGCCCACGTGGCCGGCGTGGACCTGGTGCGCGCCGGCGCGGGCGAGTACTACGTCCTCGAGGACAACCTGCGCACCCCCTCGGGCGTGTCCTACATGCTCGAGAACCGCAAGATGATGATGCGGCTGGTGCCCGAGCTGTTCGCCACCCAGTCCATCGCGCCGGTGGAGCACTACCCCGACCTGCTGCTGGACACCCTGCGCGCCGTGGCGCCGGGCCACGTGGAGAACCCGGTGGTGGTGCTGCTCACGCCCGGCCAGTTCAACAGCGCCTATTTCGAACACGCCTTCCTGGCCCAGCAGATGGGCATCGAGCTG
>CAZXJW010000442.1:0-2314 GCA_964641005.1 uncultured Rhodocyclaceae bacterium | reverse complement strand
GCGGTCGGTGTCGATCTTCACCTTCACGCCGCAGTAGCTGAAGATGCCCTCCGTCACCACCGTGACCATGTCCACGCCCGCGTGGCGGCTGCCGACGATAAAGGGCGCGGGCTTGTAGTCGGGATAGGTGGTGCCGGCGCCGATGCCGGTGACGAACACCGGCGCGTCGGCGAGCAGCTCGCCGTCCCACCCGGCGGCGCGGTCGAGGAAGCGCACCATCCGGCCGCCGTCGTGTTCCACCTTCTGGGCGATCACCAGCGGGTCCACGCGCGCCAGGCGCCCTTCCACGTTGGCGTAGCGATCGCAGGCGCCGGTCTTGCCGGGCCGGATGATGCACAGCACCGGACAGGCGTCGCAGCGCACGTTGCCCGCGGCCACGGGCTGGTCGAGGGCGTCGGCGGAATCGGGGGTGGTGTCTTCGCGCATGGCTCAGGCGCCTTCCTTGAGGGCCGCCCGCAACCGGTGCGGCAGCACGGGCACGAAGCGCATCTGCACGCCGGTGGCGTGGCGGATGGCGCCGAGGATGGCGGGCGGGGTGGGGATCAGGGCCGGCTCGCCCACGCCCTTGGCGCCGCCCGGTCCGAGCGGCTCCCGGTCTTCCACCAGGATCACCTCGATGGGCGGCACGTCGCCGATGGAAGGGATGAGGTAGTCGTGCAGGTTCTCGGTGCGGCCGGCGAGGTACTCCTCCATGAGGGCGAGCCCGAGGCCCTGGGCGATGCCGCCGTGGATCTGGCCTTCCACCTGCTGGGGATTGAGCGCGCGGCCCACGTCGTGGGCGGCGACGATGCGCACCGGCTTCACGGTGCCAAGCTCGGTGTCCACGTCCACCACCGCCATCTGCGCGGCGAAGGCGTAGGTGGCGTAGGGGATGCCCTGGCCGTCGGCGTCGAGCCGGGTGGTGGGCGGATCGAAGCGGCCGTTGCCCTCGATCACGAAGCCGTTGGTGTTCACGGGCAGCCCCTCGAGGCGCAGCGCGTGCTCACCGGTGGCATCGATGACGCGCACGGCGCCGGTGGCGACCTCGATGCGCGCGGGTTCCGCAGCGCCGGCGGCGGCCAGCAGCCTCGCGCGCAGGTCGCGCCCGGCCAGCTCGGCGGCCTTGCCCGACACGAAGGCCTGGCGCGACGCGGAGGACTTGCCGGCGTCGGGCGTGCGGTCGGTGTCGCCGGCGATCCACTCGATGGCGTCCATCGACAGGCCGGCGGCATCGGCCACCACCTGCAGCATGGTGGTGTTGGTACCCTGGCCGATGTCGGCACAGCCGTTGTGGAACACCACGCGGCCCTCGCGGGTGACGCCGATGCGCATGGAGGACGGGTTCGACAGGGCCGTGTTGCCGATCCCGTACCACATGCAGCCGATGCCAACCCCGCGGCGCACGGGCCCGCCGCCGGCGTTGAAGGCTGCCGCGTCCGCGAGCGCCGCCTGCCAGCGCGGCTCCAGTGCGTCGAGGCACTGCACCAGGCCGCAGCTCGCCTCGAGGCGCTGGCCCGTGCAGGTGGTGTCCCCCGCCCGCAGTGCGTTGCGGCGGCGGATCTCGAGGCGGTCGAGGCCCAGCTGCTGCGCCAGGTCGTCCATGAGCGCCTCGTGGGCGATGGCGGCCTGGGGCACTCCGAAGCCGCGGAAGGCGCCGGCCACGGGTTCGTTGGTGAGGATGGCCTGGCCGCGGGTGCTGGCGTGGGCCACGCGGTAGGGCCCCATGGCGTGCACCGGCACGCGGTTGGCCACGGTGGGGCCCCAGCTCGCGTAGGCCCCGGTGTTGAACAGGGCGTCGAACTCCACCGCCTGCAGGCGGCCCTGCCGGTCGGCGCCGAAGCGCGCCTGGATGCGCGCCGGGTGACGCTTGGTGGTGGCCATCATGGACTCGGGACGCGTGTACACGCAGGCCACGGGGCGGCCAAGCGTCCAGGCCGCCAGCGCCACCAGCGGCTGCACGGAGAGATCGAGCTTGCCGCCGAAGCCGCCGCCGCAGGCCGTGGGCACGATGCGCACCTGCTCCGGCCGCAGGCCCATCACCAGCGCCACCTCGTCGCGGTCCATGTAGGGGGTCTGGGTGGTGACGTGGATCTCGATGCGATCGCCGACGCGCCGCGCCCAGCCCGCCTCGGGCTCGATGTAGGCGTGCTCCACGAAGCTGGTCTCGAAGCGGCCCTCGGCCACGGCGGCGCAGGCGGCCATGGCGGCGGCCGCGTCGCCGCGGCGCACGCGGCCCTCGACGAGGAAGTTGCCGGGCTTCGCGGCTTGCACGAGCGGTGCGCCCACGGCCATGGCGGCATCCAGGCCGGTGATCGGCGGCTCCACCGTCCAGTGG
>CAZXJW010000441.1:0-2315 GCA_964641005.1 uncultured Rhodocyclaceae bacterium | reverse complement strand
GCTCTGGAGCCTCGGCGTTCGCTGGCTCGGCCGCGATCCGGAGACGGGCGATGCCACGGTCGTCCCCGAGGTGCCCGGCTTGGCACCCGAGCGCCTCGCGGCGATCACCGCGCCCGCGCGCCGCTATGGCTGGCACGCAACCCTGAAGGCGCCCTTCACGCTGCGCGAGGGCGTGGCGGCATACGACCTCGCGGTGGCAGCCCGGGCACTCGCGGCGCGGCTCGAACCCGTGCCGCTGCCGCCGCTGGAAGTGCGCCAGGTGGACGGCTTCCTGGCCCTGGTGCCGGTGACCCCATCGAGCGGCGTGGACCGGCTCGCGGCGCTGTGCGTGGAAGTGCTCGACCCCTGGCGCGCGCCGCTGGACGATGCCGAGCGCGCGCGGCGAGACGGCGGCCGGCTCGACGCGCGCGGCCGCGAGCTGCTGGAGCGCTGGGGATATCCCTGGGTCTTCGAGCAGTTCCAGTTCCACATGACGCTCACCGGCCCGGTGGGGGCGGACGAGCGGCGACGGCTGGAGCCGTGGCTGGCCGGGTACTTCGAGCCGGCGCTGGCGCGGCCGGGGCAGGTGGATGCGCTGGCGATCTTCGAGGAGCCGGCGCCGGGCGAGGCGTTCCGGCTGGTGAGGCGGGTCGCACTCGGGCGGACGTGAGGGCGCGCTAGAGGTCCGTCCGGTAGCGACCCTGCACGGCCGCGTCGAAGGCCTCCACTTCCGGTCCCGAAAGACCGCCATTCGCCGCGATCTCCGCGCCGAAGCTCACGGCCACCTTCTCCGGCCACGTGGCACGGTCCCACAGCCCGCTGCGCAGGAAGGCCTTGGCGCAGTGGAAGTAGCAGCCCGTCACGCGCAACCTCATCACCAGAAGCGCGGGGCGATCGCGCTCCGTGAAGCGCGTGCACAGCGCCTCGTCATCCAGCAACTCGGCCGTGCCGTGCACGCGCAGCGTCTCGTCCGTGCCCGGCACCAGGAAGATCATCCCGGCGCGCGGGTTGGCGAGCAGGTTCTGCAGCGAGAACACCAGCTTGTTGCCCTTTCGCTCGGGGACCAGCAGCGTGGCGTCGTCCTCCACGTGCACGAAGCCGGGCGGATCGCCGCGGGGCGACACCGTGGGCTGGCCGTCCGCGTCGGTGGTGGCCAGCAGGAACATGGGCGAGCGGGCGATGAATGCCCGTGCCGCCTCGTTCAGGCGGGTGTGCAGCTTGAGCGGCACCTGGGCGTTGGGCTCGCCGATGAGCGCGCGCAGGCGCTGCGGGCTGGTGATGCGGGCCATGGCCGTCTCAGGGCAGCCCGGGGAACTGCGTGTCCAGCGGGTACATGGGGCGGCGCAGCCGCTCGAAGCGGAAGATGGAGTTGTCCGAGGAGCCCACGCCCACCCCGTCGCACAGCACCGCGCCCTTGGCGATGGGCAGGAACACCGGCCGGTAGTACATGCGCGACTTGAGCAGCAGGAAGCGCTTGCGCGCCGGGTCGATGCCGACGCTGGTGAACACGCCGCGATCCCAGGGCTCCTGCAGCCGCTCGGTGATGACGATCTCCGCCGCGCCCGTGTCCAGCACCACGGTTCGTCCCATGTAGGCGCGCATGCCCGTGAGCTGCGGGCCGGTGATGGTGTACTCGCCGTCGGTGATGGCGCGCACCGTGCCCGACACCTCGAGCGGCTCGCCCTTCAGGCCGATGAGCGGCATGTCGCTCTTGCCGCCGAGCTTCAGGCGCACGTGCGCGCCCACGCCCGCCTGGACGCAGAAGCCCACCGACTTCGGGTCGCGGATCGGCCCCACGCCGATGCCGGTCAGGCCCTGGGCGAGCGCCTCGCGCAGCACGTGCATGGTGTCCTGGGTGGCGCCGGAGGCGCAGTTGTCGGCGTGGTCCAGCAGCAGCACCGGGCCGCCGTTCTCGGCCTCGAGGCGCTTCGCCTCGGCCACGGCCTCGGTGAGCGGCCGGCCCTTGTAGATGAAGTCGGCGCGGTGCGACCAGGCATGGTCGAGCATGCGCTCGCAGGCGGCGCGGGCGGCGGCCTGGTCGGCGTCCGCCACCACCACCGCGCTCACGCCGGCGTCGCGGATGTCCGCGGCCGGGAAGCCGCCGAAGGCGGTGGCGGCGAGCATGCCCTCGCGCTCGGCCTGGCGGGCGAGTTCCACGAAGCCCTTCATGGGCTGCTCGTCGGTGTTCATGCACAGGGTCTGGGCGAGCAGCGGGCGCTGGCCGAAGGCCATCACCGGCTTGACCTCGCCGCGCAGCATGCGCATGAGGATGCGTCCCGCGAGTTCGCCGGACTCGTACATGTCCACGTGCGGGTAGGTCTTGTAGCCTGTCAGGA
>CAZXJW010000440.1:0-2317 GCA_964641005.1 uncultured Rhodocyclaceae bacterium | reverse complement strand
CCAAGGTCACCATGTACTACCTCACCTGCGGGCTGCTGCTGGTGTGCGTGGCGGTGGGCGCCTTCATCCTGCGCAGCCGGCTCGGGCGCGTGCTGGTGGCCATCCGCGACCGCGAGGACCGGGTGCGCTTCTCCGGCTACGACCCGGCGCTGTTCAAGGCCTTCATCTTCGCGGTGGCCGCGCTGTTCTCCTCCATCGGCGGTGCTCTGTTCACCATTCAGGTGGGGCTCGCCTCGCCTTCGCTGGTGGGGATCGTGCCCTCGGTGGAGATGGTGATCTATGCCGCCGTGGGCGGGCGCCTGTCGCTGGTGGGCGCGGTGTACGGCGCGCTCATCGTGGGCTGGGCCAAGACCTTCTTCTCGGAGAACTTCGTGGAGTACTGGCCCTACTTCATCGGCGCCCTGTTCATCGTGGTGGTGATGTTCCTGCCCACGGGTCTGGCCGGGCTGCTCGACCGAGTCCGCACGCGCCTGTCCGGTGGAGGCGCCTGAGATGGCCGGCCTGATCCTGCAGGTGGACGGATTGACCGTCTCCTTCGACGGCTTCAAGGCGGTGGACGACCTGAACTTCTACGTGGAGCAGGACGAGCTGCGCTGCGTGATCGGTCCCAACGGCGCTGGCAAGACCACGCTGCTGGACATGATCTGCGGCAAGACCAAGCCCACCTCGGGGACGGTGAAGTTCAGGAACCTCGAGCTCACCGAGATGATCGAGTACCAGATCACCCGCGCCGGCGTGGGCCGCAAGTTCCAGAACCCCTCCGTCTACGAGGACCTCACGGTGGAGGACAACCTCGAGATCTCCTGGCCGAGCCGGCGCAACGTCCTGGGGTCGCTGTTCTTCCGCCGCGACTCGGCGCTGGAGGGCAAGATCGAGTCGGTGGCCACCCAGATCTTCCTGCGCGACCAGCTGCGCACGAAGGCGGGGCTGCTGTCCCACGGCCAGAAGCAGTGGCTCGAGATCGGCATGCTGCTGATGCAGGATCCGGAGCTGCTGCTGCTCGACGAGCCGGTGGCGGGCATGAGCGCGCGCGAGCGCGAGCAGACCGCGGAGCTGCTCAACGGCATCACCCGCGGTCGCTCCACGGTGGTGATCGAGCACGACATGGCCTTCGTGCGCATGATCGCCCACAAGGTGACCGTGCTGCACCAGGGCCGCCTGCTGGCCGAGGGCAGCATGGACCAGGTCCAGTCGGATCCACGCGTGATCGAAACCTACCTCGGACACTGAAGGCGCGCACATGCTCTCCGTCTCCGGCCTGAACGTGTACTACGGCGACAGCCACGTGATCCGCGATGCCGCCTTCGAGCTGGACGCGGGCGAGACCATCGCCATCATGGGCCGCAACGGCATGGGCAAGACGACGCTGCTCAAGTCGCTCATCGGGCTGCTGCCGGCGCGCAGCGGGCGGGTGAGCCTGGACGGCGCCGACCTGGGCGGCGCGCGCAGCTTCGAGCGCGTGGCGCGCGGCATGGGCTTCGTCCCGCAGGGCCGCATGATCTTCCCCTACCTGACGGTGGAGGAGAACGTCCTCACCGGCATGGAGAACGTGCCCGACAAGTCGGTGCCCGGGTGGATCTACGAGACCTTCCCGGTGCTCAGGGAGATGCGCGCGCGCAAGGGCGGCAACCTGTCCGGCGGCCAGCAGCAGCAGCTCGCCATCGCCCGCGCCCTGGTCTCCAACCCCAAGGTGCTGGTGCTCGACGAACCCACCGAGGGCATCCAGCCCTCCATCATCAAGGACATCGCCCGCACGCTGAACCGGCTCAAGCAGGAGCGCGGCTTCGCGCTGCTGGTCTCGGAGCAGGTGCTGTCCTTCGCCATGGACGTGGCGGACCGCTTCCTGATCATCGAGAAGGGCGAGTTCGTCTACGAGGCGCCGCGCGCGAGCGTGGACACGGCGAAGATCCACGCCTTCCTCACGGTGTGAACCGGGGGAGGGCGGCGGCAGGCAGGCACCCCGCGCCGGCATCCGCGCCGGGCGGGGCGGCAACAGCGCGCGAGGACAAGGGCGTCGCGAGCGCGAGCTTTCCGGGCGGGAGGACCGTCCGCGCGATCAACCACTCGTTGAAGGAGACTTGAAAAATGCTACATGGCGACATTTCCAGCAGCGACGACACCGTCGGCGTGGCGGTGGTCAACTACAAGATGCCGCGGTTGCACACCAAGGCCGAGGTGCTGGCCAACGCGCGCAAGATCGCCGAGATGATCGAGGGCATGAAGGTGGGCCTGCCCGGCATGGACCTCGTGATCTTCCCCGAGTACAGCACGCACGGGATCATGTACGACAGCAAGGAGATGTACGAGACCGCCTCCA
>CAZXJW010000439.1:0-2332 GCA_964641005.1 uncultured Rhodocyclaceae bacterium | reverse complement strand
CGCCCTGGCCCACCGCCAGCATGATCACCACGGCCGCCACGCCGATCATCATGCCCAGCATGGTGAGGAAGGTGCGCAGCTTGTTCGCGCCCATGGCGAGCCAGGCCTCGCGCAGCATGGCGAGGATCACCGCGAGCCTCCCGCGCGCCGCGCCGGCTTCATGCCTCGCCCATGCTTCATGCCGCGGCCACCCCCGTGCCCGCCGACCACGCCCGATCCGTGACCGGCGCGTCCTCCACCACGCGGCCGTCGAGGAAGGCGATGCGCCGGGTGGCGAAGCGCGCCACGTCGGGCTCGTGGGTCACCAGCACGATGGTGGTGCCGTCCTCGTGGTTCAGGCGCGCGAACAGTTCCATCACCTCGTGGCTGGTGGCGGTGTCCAGGTTGCCGGTGGGTTCGTCGGCCAGCAGCAGGCTGGGGCGGTTGGCCAGCGCGCGGGCGATGGCCACGCGCTGCTGCTGGCCGCCGGAGATCTGGCTGGGCCGGTGGTGACCGCGGTCGGCGAGGCCCACCCGCCCCAGCAGTTCACGGGCGCGCCGTGCCCGCTCGCGCCCCGGCACGCCGGCGTACACCATGGGCAGCGCCACGTTCTCCAGCACGCTGGCGCGCGGCAGCAGGTTGAAGCCCTGGAACACGAAGCCGATGAACCGGTTGCGTACCGCCGCCAGCGCGTCGCCTCCCAGGCGCGAGACGTCGCGGCCGTCCAGCAGGTAGCGCCCGCCGCTGGGTTGGTCGAGTCCGCCGAGGATGTTCATGAAGGTGGACTTGCCCGAGCCGGACGGACCCATCACCGCCACGAACTCGCCCGGCGCGATGGCCAGGTTCACGTCGTGCAGCACCGGCACGGGGCCGGCACCGGTGTCGTAGTGCTTCTCGAGATGCTCCACCGCCACCACGGGATGCACGGCGGCCACGGCCATCAGAACGAACGCATGCGCTGCGCGGGCGCGCCCAGCGGGCTCGGGCCGGTGGGGGTATCCGGCAGCCTGTTCTGCACCGCCACCCGGTCGCCTTCCTTCAGCTCGCCGCCGGTGACCTCCACCATGCGTCCGTTGGCGATGCCGGTCTCGATGCGCACCGGCGCGATCTCCTGGCCGCGCAGCACGTAGACCCTGCCGCCCGGGCCGCGCTTCTCGCCCTTGGCCGGCGGCTGCTTCGGCTCCGGCGGCAGGTCCTTGGGACGGAAGCGCAACGCCGCCGAGGGCAGCAGCAGGGCATCGCCGCGGCGGTCCACCTCCGCGGAAATGTAGGCGGTCATGCCCGGCATGAGCACCTTGTCCTCGTTGGCCACGGCCACCACCACGTCGTAGCTCACCACGTTCTGCTGCACGATGGGATCGAGGCGCACCTGCGCCACCGTGCCCTCGAAGCGCCGGCCCGGGAAGGCGTCCACGGTGAAGCGCACGGGCATGCCGAGCTTCACGCGGCCGATGTCGGCCTCCGCCACGTTGGTGTCGATCTGCATGCGCGTGAGATCCTGGGCGATGCGGAACAGCGTGGGTGTCTGGAAGCTCGCCGCCACCGTCTGCCCCACATCCACCTGGCGCGACACCACCACCCCCGACACCGGAGAGCGGATGGTGGAGAAGCGCAGGTTGGCCTCGTCGCGGGCGAGCTGGCCGCGGGCGGTGCGCAGCTGCGCCTCGGCGGCCTCGCGCGCCTGCACCGACTGGTCCAGTTCCAGGCGCGACACGTACTCCTGCTCGAACAGCTGGCGGATGCGCGCCTCGTTGGCGCGCGCCAGGCGCAGGGCGGCCTCGGCCGTGGCCACCGCGCCGCTGCTCTGCTCCACCGCGGCCCGGAACAGCGTGGGATCGAGCTCCAGCAGCACCTGGCCGGCCTCCACCTTGCTGTTGAAGTCGGCGTGCAGCTTCTTCACCGTGCCCGAGACCTGCGTGCCGACGTTCACGAGCACCACGGGATTGAGCGTGCCGCTGGCGGTGACCACCTGGGCGATCTCGCCGCGCGTCACCTCCTGGAACTCGTAGCGGTCCTCCACGGTGCGCACCGTGCCGCGCTGCCAGTGGTTCCAGGCCCACCAGCCGGCCGAGGCCAGCCCGGCCAGCAGCGCCAGCCGGACGATCCATCCGATCACGCGCGATGCGTTCATGGTTTCCTTCATCTGGGTGCGGTCGGCGCCGCCTGCGTGGCCGGCAGCAGGGCGGCGTCGAGGTCGCCGATGGCGCGGGCCAGGCCCGCCTTGGCCACGTTCCAGCGGAAGCGGGCCTCGATGCGCTGCAGCTGGGCGCGCGACAACGACGTCTGGGCCACGAGCAGGTCGGTGACCGTCCCCACGCCCGCCTTGTAGCGGCCCAGGGCCACGGCATAGGAC
>CAZXJW010000438.1:0-2334 GCA_964641005.1 uncultured Rhodocyclaceae bacterium | reverse complement strand
CTTCGAGGCGCTGGGCATGAGCCTGCTGGGTTCCTCGCAGATGGCCTCGCCCGACCCGGAGAAGGCCGATTCGGCCGCCGACTCGGCCAGGGTTCTCGTGAATGCCATCCGCAAGGGCATCCGGCCGCGCGACATCATCACGCGCAAGTCCATCGAGAACGTGTTCTCGCTGATCATGGCCACGGGCGGATCCACCAACGCCGTGCTGCACTACCTGGCCATCGCCTCGGCGGCGGACGTGGAGTGGACCATCGACGACATCGAGCGCATCCGCCTGCGCACGCCGGTGCTGTGCGACCTGAAGCCCTCCGGCAAGTACGTGGCCACCGATTTCCACCGCGCCGGCGGCGTGCCCGTGGTGCTCAAGATGCTGCTCGACCACGGCCTTCTGCACGGCGACTGCATGACCATCACGGGTCGCACCATCGCCGAGGAACTCGCCGCGCTCAACCCCGTGCGTCGCGAGGACCAGGACGTGATCCGTGCCTGGGACAAGCCCATGTACAAGCAGGGCCACCTCGCCATCCTCAAGGGCAACCTTGCCCCCGAGGGGTGCGTGGCCAAGATCACCGGCCTGAAGAACCCGGTGATCACCGGCCCGGCGCGCTGCTTCGACTCCGAGAACGAGACCATGAACGCCATCATGGAAGGCAAGGTGAAGGCGGGCGACGTGGTGGTGATCCGCTACGAGGGACCGAAGGGCGGCCCCGGCATGCAGGAGATGCTCGGGCCCACGGCCGCACTGATCGGCGCCGGCCTCGGCGAGTCGGTGGGCCTGATCACCGACGGGCGATTCTCCGGCGCCACCTGGGGCATGGTGGTGGGCCACGTGGCGCCCGAGGCGGCGGTGGGTGGTCCCATCGGCCTGCTGCGCGATGGCGACATGGTCACGATCGACGCCACCAGGCAGTCCATCAGCGTGGCGGTTTCCGACGAGGAGATGGCGAAGCGCCGTGCCGCGTGGAAGGCACCCGCGCCGAAGTACACGCGGGGTCTGATGGCGAAGTACGTGAAGCTGGTGTCCACCTCGTCCAAGGGCGCGGTGACCGACCGGTTCGAGTGAACCCGGCGGCGGTGGCGCCGGCGGCGCGCCCGTGAAGGGCCTCCCGCCGGCGCTGCTGGCCGTGGCCGCCGCCGGGCTGTCGAGCTTCCTCGGCGGATCGGCCGTCGTGGCCACGCGCTTCGTGGTGCCCGAGGCCGGCGTGCTGCCCGTGGTGTTCCTGCGTTTCGCGGGTGCGGGCCTGCTGATGCTCGCCTTCACGCTGCCGCGCATGGGGCTGCCCGTGAAGGGCCGCGACATGCCCGTGCTGGCGGCACTTGGCCTGATCCAGTTCGCGCTGTTTCCCTGGCTGTTCACCTCCAGCCTGGCGCTCATCCCCGCGGCGCGTGCCGCGCTGGTGCTGTCCACCCAGCCCCTGGTGACGCTCGCCTTCGCCGTGATGGCAGGCCGCGAGCGGCTCACTGCCACCAAGCTCGCCGGCGGCCTGCTGGCCCTCGCGGCCGTGGGCTTCGCCCTGAGCGACCGGCTCGCCGGTGGTGGCGAGCAGGCCTGGCGGGGCGACCTCTACATGTTCGGCGCGGTGGTGTCGGGCTCGATCTACAACGTGGCCTCGAGCTTCGCGCTGCGCCGCCATCGCGCTCTGGTGGCGGCCTCGGTGATGGTGCCGGTGGGGGCGGTGGCCGCGGGACTGTGGCTGCTGTGGCAGGGCGATGCCTCGGCGGTCGGACGCATCAGCGCTGCCGGCTGGGTCGCCCTCTTCTACCTGATGTCGCTGGGAGGCGCCGTGACCTTTTTCCTGTGGATCTGGGCGCTGGAGCACACCACGCCCTCGCGGGTGGCGCTGGCAGTGACGCTCAATCCGGTGTCGGCCGCCGTCCTGGGTGGCGTGGTGCTCGCAGAACCGCTGGGCTGGCGGCTGCTGGCGGGCCTGGCGGGGATCGTGGCGGCGCTGGTGCTGGCGAACTGGAACGTGATCGCAGCCGGCCTGCGGCGCGAGCGGGCCTGAGCAGCACTGCCGCGCCGCGGCGTACCCGTCCCGGCGCCCGCTACCAGGCGTACCAGTACGGCCAGGGCCCCCCCATGGGCCGGTAGGGATACGGGTAGTAGCCCGCGCCGACGCCGGGGCCGTACCAGCCCTGGTAGCGCATGCGGGTATCCATCTCGATGCGAGCCACGTACGCACGCTGGATGTGGTCGAGCACCGCGTCGTCCACCCCCTGTTCGCGCAGCTTCGCGTAGCCCGACCCCGACAGGGCGAACACGGTGCGGGATTCCAAGAGGCGGTTGATGATGTCGTCCGGCGACTTGCCCTCCCTGGACAGTTCCACCACCTG
>CAZXJW010000437.1:0-2352 GCA_964641005.1 uncultured Rhodocyclaceae bacterium | reverse complement strand
CCGAGATGCTGTTGAGGGTGAGGATGCGGAACTCAGCCATGCCGGCGGGCGAAGACCTGCATGAAATCGGCCAGCGCCTCCACGCCCGCCATGGGCATGGCGTTGTAGACCGAGGCGCGCATCCCGCCCACGGAGCGGTGGCCCTTGAGCTGCACCAGGCCCTCGGCGGCCGCGGCCTTGAGGAAGGGGCCATCGAGGGACTCGTCGCGCAGCCGGAACGGGATGTTCATGAGCGAGCGGTCGGCGGGCGCCACCGGGTTGGCGTAGAAGCCGTTGCTGCCGTCGATGATGCCGTAGAGCAGCCCGGCCTTCGCGCGGTTGTGCCGCTCGATGGCGGGCAGTCCGCCCTGGTCGAGCAGCCAGCGGAACACCAGGCCCGCCACGTAGACGGCGAAGGTCGGTGGCGTGTTGAGCATGGAGCCGCCCTCGGCCATCGCCTTGTAGTCCAGCAGGGTGGGCGTGGATGGTGGCGCGCGGCCCAGCAGGTCGTCGCGCACGATCACCAGGGTGAGGCCCGCCGGGCCGATGTTCTTCTGTGCGCCGGCATAGATCAGGCCGTAGCGCGACACGTCCATGGGGCGCGACAGGATGTGCGAGGACATGTCCGCCACCAGCGGCACGCCGCCGGTGTCGGGCACCCAGTGGTACTCCACCCCGCCGATGGTCTCGTTGGTGGTCACGTGCACGTAGGCCGCGCCCGGGTCGAGCGTCCAGGTGTCGCGGGCCGGGACGTAGCTGAAGTTGCGGTCGGCGCTGCTGGCGACCACGTTGGCCTTGCCGTACCTGCCGGCCTCGGCGATGGCCTTCTTGGCCCATTCACCCGTGTGCACGTAGTCGGCGCGGCCCGCGCCACTCATCAGGTTGGCCGGCACCATGGCGAACTGCAGCGTGGCGCCGCCCTGCAGGAACAGCACGCGGTAGCCCTGCGGGATCGCCATGAGCTCCCGCAGGTCGGCCTCGGCCGCGGCGATGATGGACTCGAACTCGGGTCCGCGATGGCTCATCTCCATCACGGACATGCCCGAGCCGTGCCAGTCGAGCATCTCGTCGCGCACCCGCTCGAGAACCGGCTCGGGCAGGACGGCCGGACCGGCGGAGAAGTTCACCACCGGGCGGCTCACGACGCCTCTCCGCCGGATTCGCCTCCGTCGCCGGCACCACCCTGGTCGCCGGCGTCGCCGCCACCGTCATCCTCGCCGGAGGCCGCCGACAGCGCGCCCTCCTCGCCCTCCTCGCCGTCCTCCTCGCCCTCGGCCACCCGCTCCAGGCCGGCAAGCTTCTCGCCCGCACCCAGCCCTATGAGCGTCACGCCCTGGGTGTTGCGGCTCATCTCCCGGATCTCGGCCACGCGGGTGCGGATGAGGACCCCGCCGGTGGTGATCAGCATCACCTCGTCGCCGGCGTGCACCAGGCGCGCCGCCACGGCCCGGCCGTTGCGCTCGGAGGTCTGAATGGAGATGGTTCCCTGGGTGCCGCGGCCGTGGCGCGGATAGTCGGACACCGGCGTGCGCTTGCCGTAGCCGTTCTCGGTGGCGGTGAGCACGGTCTTGTTCGGGTCGTCGCACACCACCAGGGAGATCACCTGCTGGCCCTCGGGCAGGCGCATGCCCCGCACGCCGCGGGCCGCGCGCCCCATGGGCCGCACGTCCTGCTCGTCGAAGCGCACCGCCTTGCCGCCATCGGAGAACAGCATCACGTCGTGGCGTCCGTCGGTGATGGCGGCCCCGACGAGGTAGTCGCCGTCGTCCAGGTCGACGGCGATGATGCCGCTTGGCCGCGGGCGCGAGAATTCGGACAGCGGGGTCTTCTTGACGGTGGCCTGGGCCGTGCACATGAACACGAAGTGCTCGTCGTCGAAGGCCTTCACCGGCAGGACCACGTTGATCTTCTCGCCGTCCTCCAGCGGGAACAGGTTCACCACCGGCTTGCCGCGGCTCTGCCGGCCACCCTGCGGCACCTCGTAGACCTTCAGCCAGTACACCCGGCCCCGGGTGGAGAAGCACAGCAGGTAGTCGTGGGTGTGGGCCACGAACAGGTTGTCGATGAAGTCGTCCTGCTTGGTGGCCGCCGCCTGCTTGCCGCGCCCGCCGCGCTTCTGCGCGCGGTAGTCGGCCAGCGGCTGGGACTTGATGTAGCCGGTGTGGGACAGCGTCACCACCACGTCCTCGGGGGTGATCAGGTCCTCGATGCCGATCTCGGCGGTGTTGTGGGTGATCTCGCTGCGGCGCTTGTCACCATAGGCGTCGCGCATGGCCTTGAGTTCCTCGCCGATGATGGCGGTGACGCGCTCGGGCCGGGCGAGGATGTCGAGCAGGTCGGCGATGGTCTCCATCACCTCCTTGTACTCGCCGG
>CAZXJW010000436.1:0-2354 GCA_964641005.1 uncultured Rhodocyclaceae bacterium | reverse complement strand
ATTATAGGCGGTCAGCGCTGCAGCTCCTCGAGTTCCAGCGCCAGGTAGAGCTGCTGCACGTTCTTGCGGTGGACGCTGCCGTAGCCGGCCCAGTGCGCGAAGCCGGGCAGTTCGGCGCGGTCGATGGCCTCGATCAGCGAGGTGCCGCCGTCGTACAGGCGGCGCACCACGCGATCGAGTTCCACGAGGTAGTCGCGCGTGGCGCGCACGGCGCCCGGTGCCGGCACCGGGCCGTGCCCTGGCACCACGGTGCGCGGGGCGAGCGCCTCGATGGCATCCAGGGCCGCGATCCAGTCGGCGAGCCTGCCGTCGCGCAGCAGCGGCACCTGGTCCTGGCTCGCCACGCTGCCCGTGAACAGCGTGGCGGTGGCCTCGTCGAGAACCAGAAGGTCGCCCGGCGTGGCGGCCCAACCGGGGTGGACCAGGCGCAGGCGACGCCCGCCGGCGTCGATGAACGCGTCGCCCTCCACGGTGCGCTCCGGCACCACCAGGCCCGTGCCCTGCATGGCGGAATCGCCGAGCATCTGCCGCAGGTTCTCCAGGCAGTGCTCGCAGCGGCTGCGCATCAGTTCCACCGTGGCGCGATGGGCGAGCAGGACGGCGGGATCGAAGGCGGCGTTGCCGAACAGGAACTCCTGCACCGCATGGGTGTTGATCACCAGCACCACCGGCAGGGACGTGACGCGCCGGATCTCTGCCAGCAGCGCCTCGCCATGTGCGCGCGACACGCCGGTGTCCACCACCACCACGCCGGTGGTGCCGACGATGAAGCCGCAGTTGCCGGTGCGCCCGAGATTGGCCGGCTCCGGGTCGCCGGGGATGCCCGGCAGCACGTGGACGCCGGGCGCGACCTCCACCGTGCCCGCCGGAGCATCGGGCGGCAGGCACAGGGCGAGGACGAGCATCGCGATCCGCAGCATGGCAGGCGCAAGGTAAGGGCGCGGGGCCGGTCGCCGCAAGCGCATTGCGGGTGCGCCGGCCGGGCTTCTATGATGGTGCGAAGGGGAGGGGACTCATGCGGACGATCGGGATCGGGGCGGCATTGCTGGTGGCGGTGGCAGGCGCGAGGGCCGAGGGGTTCGAGTTGCGCGAGGTGGCGCCGGGCAACTACGTGCACGTGGGCAGTCTCGAGGAACGCTCGCCCGCCAACCGCGGCGACCAGGCCAACGTGGGCTTCATCGTCGGCGAGCGCTGCGTGGCCGTGATCGACGTGGGCGGCTCGCTGCCCGTGGGCCAGGCGCTGCGCGCGGCCCTGCGCGGCGTCACCGACAAGCCGGTGTGCTACGTGATCGTAACCCACATGCACCCCGATCACGTGTTCGGCGCCCAGGCCTTCCGTGGCGAGGGCGCGGAAGTGGTGGCCCACCGCAACCTGCCCGCCGCGCTCGCGCAGCGCCTGCGCAGCTACCTCGCCGCGCTGGGCCGGGACCTCGGCGAGCTCGCCGCAGGCGCCGCCATGTCGCCGGTGACCATCACGGTGGACGACGAGCGGGTGCTCGACCTGGGCGGCCGCCAGCTGCGACTCAAGGCCTGGCCGGTGGCCCACACCGACAACGACCTCACGGTGCTCGACGAGTCCACCGGCACGCTCTGGCTCGGCGACCTGCTGTTCGTGGATCACACGCCGGTGGTGGACGGATCCATCACCGGCTTCGTGAAGGTGATGGACGCGCTTGCAGGGATCCCCGCGCGCGCCTTCGTGCCGGGCCATGGCTGGACCGGCGCGCCCTGGCCCCAGGCGCTGGCGGCGCAGCGTGCCTACCTGGACATGATCGTGCGCGACACCCGCGCAGCCATCCGCGCCCGGCGCACCATGGAGGAGGCGGTGGACACCGTCGGTGCCTCGGCGGCGAAGGACTGGGTGAACTTCGACGCCTTCCACCGGCGCAACGTCACCGCGGCCTACGCGGAGCTCGAATGGGAGTGATTCGGGTCGGGCCGGCTGGCCGCGGCTATACTGGAGGGGAAGTTCCACGGAGGAGCACATCATGATCCTGTCCCTGATGCGCCAGCTCGCGGTCGCGGCCGCCCTGGCCGTGCTGGCAGCACCGGCGCTGTCCAACGAGAAGGCGGAGCCCGATCCGGCCCGCAGCCAGTACTGGCAGCCGATCCGACAGATGATGTTCGGCGATCGCCCCATCGAGGACGGCCGCGACATCCTTCGGGTCTACCTCAACACCCGCGCCGACGATGCCTCCACGGTGCCCGTGGCGGTCAAGGCGCAGATCGACCAGGCTGATGGCCGCTACATCAAGACGGTCTTCCTGATCGTGGAGCGCAACCCCTCCCCGGCAGCGGGCGTGTTCCACTTCACGCCCGAGAGCGGGCGCGTGCAGGTGGAGACACGTCTTCGC
>CAZXJW010000435.1:0-2357 GCA_964641005.1 uncultured Rhodocyclaceae bacterium | reverse complement strand
CCGCCGTCGAGGTAATCGGAGAAGTTGCTGGGCCTGCCCTGCACGTCGCGGTACAGCCACGGCCCCCAGGCCCAGCCGTTGTCGCCGATGAGCACGTCGTTGCCCGCCCCGCCGAGCAATCGGTCGTTGCCGAGGCCGCCCATGAGCAGGTCGTTGCCGCCGCCACCCTCGAGGCTGTCGTTGCCCGCCTGGCCCCGAAGTACGTCGGAGCGATCGGTGCCGACGAGGAAGTCGTCGCCCGCATTGTCGGACGGGCCCTTGCCCAGGATGATGGGCTTGCCGGGTGGGTTGCTCATGGTCTCCCCTTCTCGCCTGCATGGCCGGGTGCCGTCAGGC
The DNA here is from genome assembly GCA_964641005.1 of uncultured Rhodocyclaceae bacterium. Lineage (GTDB taxonomy): Bacteria > Pseudomonadota > Gammaproteobacteria > Burkholderiales. The sequence continues at coordinate 2,021 of CAZXJW010000435.1, read as the reverse complement.
AGGCCGTGAGGCTCGAGTCCCCGGTAACGGACGAACCGTCCGAGGGGTGGTTATCGTTGTCGGGCAGCCAGAATCCTACCGGAACGATCGAATTGCCACATCCCGAAACTGCATGCTTTCCACATCCAGCCATCGGATGGCCCGACCGGGACTGCCCGTGCCGATCTGTCCGTCCCCCACCCCCGGACACCCCTCGGGGGGCTACTGCCCGAGCGTGATCCCCGTCTCCCGCGCAATCCTCCCCCACCGCACCACCTCCGCCCGGACGAAGGCATCGAACGCCTCGGGCGGCCCGGTGATGGACACGTTGTCCACGAACACGGCGCTGGCCCGGGTCTCCTCCAGGTTGCGGGCCCGCACGAACTCGGCATTGAGTCGCGCCACCACGGCCGCGGGCGTGCGAGCGGGCACGAAGATGCCCGCCCACGGGGCCTGCAGGTCGAGATCCGGGATGCCCGCCTCGTAGGCCGTGGGCACCTCCGGCAGCGAGGCGAGCCGCTCGCGGCCGGAGCTGACGACGGCGACCAGCTTGCCGGCGCGCACGTGCTCCACCACCGCCAGAGGCACCTCGAAGCCGAGCTGCACCTGGCCCGCCACCAGGTCGAGGATGGCTGGCGCGCTGCCCTTGTAGGGCACGTGGGTGAGCTTCACCCCGGTGGCACGCTGGAACACCTCGGCGCTCAGGTGCTCGATGCTGCCCACGCCGGAGGATTCCACGGTCATGGCGCCGGGCTGTGCCTTCGCCAGCGCCACCAGCTCCCTGACCGTGCGCGCCTTCACCGAGGGATGGGCCACCAGCAGCACGGGCCGGCGGCCGATGCCCGTCACGGGAACGAAGTCGCGCAGCGGGTCGTAGGCGGCCCTGGGGTTTAGCGCGGCGTGGATGACGAGGTCGCTGGTGCCGTAGAAGACCGTGTAGCCGTCGGGCTGCGCCTTCGCCACCGAGGCCGCCGCCACGGAGCCCGCGGCGCCGGGGCGGTTCTCCACCACCACCTGCTGCCCGAGCGCCTTGCCCACGATGGCGGCGAGATGGCGCGCGCCCGCGTCGGCGGAACCGCCCGCCGGGTAGCCCACCACCAGCCGGATGGGGCGCTCGGGCCAGGTGCCGGCACCCGCCACTGCAGCCCAGCCCAGCGCAACGGCGGTGAAGACCCATCGAAACGCGTGTCGCATGCCTGCTCCCGGGAGTTGGATCACCGTGTCCTCGACCATCCCGCGCGCACGCGGTTCCTCCACCCTGGAGCTCAATGCGCCACGAGCCCGAGTTCCTTCACGAGTTGCCCGTACTTCGCGTGCTCGGCGCGCAGCATCGCCGCCGCCTCCTCGGGCGAGGTGCCGATGGGCTGCATGCCACGCCCCGCGAACTCCGCGCGCAGCAGGTTCAGCGCGGCCAGGAACTCGGCATTGAGCCGAGCCACGATCGACGGCGGGGTGCCCTTCGGCAGCACGTAGGCTCCCAGCGTGGATTCCTCGTAGCCGGGAAAGCCCGATTCAGCCACCGTGGGGACGTCCGGAAACGCCACCAGCCGCCGCGCCGTGGTCACCGCCAGCGGCCGCAGCCGGCCGCCCTGGATGAAGGGCAGCGTGCCCGACGGAAAGCCGAAGCAGAAGTCGATGCTGCCGCCCACGAGGTCCTGCAGCGCCGGCGTCTCGCCCTTGTAGGGCACGTGCACCACCTCGATGCCCGCGACGCGCTGCAGCTTCGCGCCCATGATGAACTGCGGACTGCCCTCGCCCGAGCTGCCGAAGGTGAGCTTGCCGGGGTTGCGGCGCGCCGCCTCGACGAGGTCCTTGAGGGAACGCCACGGCGAGGCGGAGGACACCACCAGGATCGCCGGCGAGCGCCCCGACACCAGGATCGGGACCAGGTCGGCGAGCGGATCGAAGCTCAGGTTCTTCACCAGGTGCGGGTTCACCGCCACCACGTGGCCCGTGACGAAGCCGATGGTGTAGCCATCGGGCCGCGACTTCGCCACCGCATCGGCGCCCACGATGCCGTTGGCACCGGGCCGGTTCTCGAT
>CAZXJW010000434.1:0-2369 GCA_964641005.1 uncultured Rhodocyclaceae bacterium | reverse complement strand
GCCCACGGGACTGTCGGTGCACATCGGCGATCCCGGCCTGGCGGCGATGCTGCTCCCGCGCAGCGGCCTCGGTCACAGGCACGGCATCGTGCTCGGCAACCTCGTGGGGCTCATCGATTCCGACTACCAGGGCCCGCTGATGGTGTCGGTGTGGAACCGCGGCAGTGCGGCCTTCACCATCGCGCCCTTCGAGCGCATCGCGCAGATGGTGATCGTGCCGGTGGTCCAGGCCGCGTTCCGGGTCGTGGAGTCCTTCGAGGACTCGGCCCGCGGCGAAGGCGGCTTCGGCAGCACGGGCCGCGGCTGAGGCCGCCGCCGCGATCGCCACGCGAAGGCGAGCGGGATCGAGGAGCGATCGGGATGGAAAAAAGCGGGGCCCCGGATTTCGTCCGGGGCCCTCGCGCGCAGCGCGGCGATCGAGGCGGTTACTGCGCCTTGGCGGCCTTCAGGTCCTCCTGGATCTTGAGTTCCTGCAGGCTGCGGATGTAGGCGATGATGTTGAGGATCTCCTCCTGCGACAGGCTGGTCGCGAAGGCGCCCATCTTGGTCTGCGGACGGCCGGCCGCGATGGTGGCGTAGATCTGGGAGGACCGGCTGCCCCACCTGTACTTCTGGCAGGCCAGGCACACGCCGCTGCTGCCGCCACGGCCGAGCGGCGTGTGGCAATAGGAACAGCGCGCCGAATAGCGGTCCTTGCCCTGGGCCAGCACTTCCTCTCCCTCCGGGATCGGCATGTCGTTCTCCATGCCGTGCCGGTCGGCACCGTCGGCTGCCGCATCCGCGGCCATGGCCGGCAACGCCGACATGGCGAACGCGGCCACGATCACCGCAACCCAGTTTCGAATGCTCTTCATGATGCTCACACCTCCCTTGGCGTGTTCTAGGAATTGAACGGCGGATAGAAGGGCACGCCGTAGCGCTCGACGATCTCCTTGACCTTGCCGCTGGACAGCAGCTCGTCGATGCCCTCGTTGATGAACTTGAGAAGCGGCTTCTCCTCCTTGCGAACCACCCAGCCCGCGTTGTAGCGCAGGCCCTCGATGGGCTGGTAGCCCTCGACCATGCGGAACGACGCCTTGGGATAGTCCACCGGCACCATGCCGAGCTGGGTGGAGAACACCATCGCCGCATCGATGTCGCCCTTGGCGAGCGCGTCCATCATGCGCTTGCTGCCAAGATAGAGTTCGCGCGGGATCTTGTTCATGAACAGGTAGTCGTCCATGGGCGTGGACATGGACACGCCCACGCGCATCTCGCCTTCCCTGAAGGCATCGAGGCTCTTGCGGTCGGCCGCCTTGCCCTGGGTGACCAGCACGTAGCCGGTGCCGAGGAAGGGCTTGGTGAAGACGAGCTTGTTCATGAGCATGTCGTCGTCGCCGTTGTCCGACAACCCGAGGAAAACGTCGCACTTGCGCGCCAGGATTGACTGGCGGAAGGCACGCGAGGTGCCGCCGCGCGAGGCCGTGTTGACCCAGACCATGGACAGGCGCATGCCGCCGCGCTTGGCGATGGCGCGCATGAGCTCCACGTCGAAGCCGGGCGGATCGCCGCTCTCCTGGGCATGGGGAAACTCGAAGGGATCGGCACAGGCCGTGAGCAGGCCGCGCTGCTTCGCGCGCCCGAGGGCATCGGTCGGGTCGGGTTGGCTGTCCGCCCCCTCGTCGGCCGCGCGTGCTGCCGGCAACGCGAGCAGCAGGGCCGCCAGCGCGAGCGCGAACTTGAATCTGATGGTCAAGATGCTTCCTCCGGATGCAGGCCCCGGAAACCGTTCCCCGGCAGGCCTCGCCGCCCGTTGACGGGCTGGAATCGTACGTCCACAACGCCCCGCAGGCGCACCGGTTGTCCTGTCGTGCCGGTGAAGGCGCGGGTGCTCGAAAAAACAGGGGAGGGCCAAGATGCGGGCCCTCCCCGGTGCTGCGTTGCTGCCTTGAGGCTAGCGGGATGTCATCCCGGCGGAGATCACTCCACCGCGAAGACCATCAGGCCGCCACCCTTGGACTGCTTCTTGTACCAGTCACCGTAGTGCAGGGGCCAGATACCGCCGCCGCCCGCGCCGTACACGATGGCGACGTACTGCTTGCCGCCGGCCGTGTAGGTGGTGGGGTTGCCGTACACGCCGGAACCCGTCTGGAACGTCCACAGCGCCTCGCCCGTCTCGTCGTTCACGGCGTTGAAGTAACCCTCAGGGTCGCCGTAGAACACGAGGCCGCCGCCGGTGGCGAGCATGCCGCCGGTCGCGGGGTAGGACATGGACTTGGCCCACACCAGCTTGCCCGTGGCGGCATCGAACGCCTTCACGGCACCAGCGCCGGCGTTGAAGTTCAGCACCTTGGCACCGAGGTACCATTCGCCGCGCTTCCACTCCATCT
>CAZXJW010000433.1:0-2374 GCA_964641005.1 uncultured Rhodocyclaceae bacterium | reverse complement strand
TGGTGATGTAGTCGTCGGCGCCCGTCTCGAGCCCGGTCAGCTTGTCCTGCTCCTCCGACCGGGCGGTGAGCATGATGATGGGGATGGCACGGGTGCGCTTGTCGGCGCGCAGGCGGCGCGCGAACTCCACGCCCGAGATGCCGGGCAGCATCCAGTCGAGCAGGATCAGGTCGGGCAGGGCGTTCTGCACCAGGTTCAGCGCCTGCTCGGCGTTGTCCGCCTTCATGGCCTGGTGGCCGGCCTGCTTGAGGTTGTAGGAGATCAACTCCTGGATGGCCGGCTCGTCCTCGACCACGAGGATGGTGGCTGCCATGGGCTTCTCCACGTTATTTCAAAGAGTTGCGATGCTATGAAACCATTATTACAGGGTCGTGACACGCGGCGCTCCAGTTTCCTCGGGTTATCATCGGCTTGCGTTCGCCTTCCCGTCCGATCCACCCTGGTTTAGCGCCCGACCGGGCGCATGGCAATTCCCTTGGCCACTCCCGACCGACCGCCTGCGCGGCCCACCGACATCGTGCTGCACCAGCAGTCCCGCATGCTGGAGATTGCCTTCGACGACGGCAGCCGCTTCTCGCTGCCATGCGAATTCCTTCGCGTGCACTCGCCCTCGGCCGAGGTGCGTGGACACGGGCCCGGGCAGGAGGTGCTGCAGGCCGGCAAGAAGGACGTGAACATCCGCGCCGTCGAACCGGTGGGCAGCTACGCCGTGAAGCTGGTGTTCAGCGACGGCCACGACACCGGACTGTACTCGTGGGAGTACCTGCACGAACTCGGCCGCAACCAGGAGTGGCTCTGGCGCGCCTATCTCTCGAAGCTCGAGAAGGCCGGTGCCTCGCGCGATGCGGCGCCGGCGAAGATGAAGGTCCAGAAGATCAACTTCGTGCCGCGCGCGCCCAAGGGCCCGCCGCGGCCCCCCACCGACGAGTGATGCCGTCGTGAGCGAACGCGACTCCTCCGGCGGCGCCCCTGCCGGCGCCGCGGGCCCGGGCGAGGCAGGCACGGCCGGCGGGGACACCACCCACTTCGGCTTCCAGAGCGTCGCCGAGGCTGATAAGGCGAAGCGCGTGGCCGGCGTGTTCGCGTCCGTGGCGCCGCGCTACGACATGATGAACGACCTCATGTCCGCGGGGCTGCACCGACTCTGGAAGCGCTTCGCGGTGGACGTGGCCCTGCCTCGCCCCGGCGAGCGCATCCTCGACGTGGCCGGCGGCACGGGTGACATGACGCGCCTGTTCGCCGCGCGCGTGGGATCCACCGGCGAGGTGTGGCTCACCGACATCAATGGCCCCATGCTGGCCACGGGCCGCGACCGGCTCGCCGACGAGGGCCTGCTGGTGCCCGCCGTGCAGTGCGACGCCGAGCGGCTGCCCTTCCCCGACCGTCATTTCGACTGCGTGTGCGTGGCCTTCGGCCTGCGCAACATGACCCGCAAGGAGAACGCCCTGGCGGAATTCCGGCGCGTGCTGCGCCCCGGCGGGCGGGCCGTCGTCCTGGAGTTCTCGCGCGTCTGGAAGCCGCTCGGGCGGCTCTACGATGCATATTCCTTCGGCGTGCTGCCCGCGCTCGGCCGGCTCGTGGCCGGGGATGCCGACTCCTACCGCTACCTGGCCGAGTCCATCCGCATGCACCCCGACCAGGAAACCCTGGCCGGCCTGATGCGAGCCGCCGGCTTCGAGCAGGTAGACTGGCACAACCTGTCGGCGGGCGTGGTGGCCGTGCACCGCGGCTTCGCGCCCTGATCCGTGGCCACGGCGCCCTCCCGGGCCGCGGCGGCGGCCATCAACCACGTGCTGGCGCCCGCGGACTGGGCGCGCGAGGCGCTGCGCCGCCATGTCGGGCGCGTCGCGCTGTTCGTCCTGCCGCCGGTGGAACTCGCCCTGGCGGTCACGCCCGAGGGGCAGGTGGCACCCGCGCCGGAAGGCGCGGCGCCCGACCTGAGCATCGCGCTCTCTCCCGGCGATGCGCTGCGCGTGCTCTCGGGCACTGCGTCCGCCAGCGCGCTGGCCCGCATCGAGGGCGACGCCGCCTTCGGCGCCACCATCCGCCACCTGTTCCACAACCTGCGCTGGGATTTCGAGGAGGATCTCTCGAAGCTCATCGGCGACATCGCCGCCCACCGCGCCGCCTCGGCGCTGCGCTCGCTGGCGGGGCTGCCCGGCGAAGCGGCGGCCCGGCTGGGCGGCGCCGCCGCGGAGTACGCCACCGAGGAGGCGCGCCTGGTGCCGCCGCGCGCCGAGGTGGAGGCCTGGATGAGCGAGGTGGACCGGCTGCGTGACGAGGTGGCGCGCCTCGAGGCCCGTCTGGCGCGCCTCGCGCCCCCGCGAGAGGACTGATCCCGCCCATGCTGCGGCTGCTGCGACTGATCCGCATC
>CAZXJW010000432.1:1991-2396 GCA_964641005.1 uncultured Rhodocyclaceae bacterium | reverse complement strand
GCCCAGTACTCCAGCACCAACGCCTCCGGCGTGGTCACGGCGGATGCGCCGGGCAGCGTGAGCATCATTTCCATGACCGGGCCCGCGCCGGCGCTGCAGGCCACGGCGGGGTTCTCCGGATTCACGGTGGCCGGCCTGCAGGGCAGTGGCGTGCGGATCCAGCCCATTCCCGGCAATGCCAGTCCGACGGATGCGCAGAAGCTCGACTCCCTCGAGCCCGAGTACATCTCCGTGAGCCCGGACGGCTCCCGGGCGCTGGTGACCCTGCAGGAGAACAACGCCATCGCCGTGATCGACATCGAGCAGGCACGCGTCACCCGCCTGATCGCGTTGGGTTTGAAGGACCACATGCTGCCCGATAACATTCTCGACGCCAGCGATCGCGATGGCGGCATCAATCTGCGG
>CAZXJW010000432.1:0-1981 GCA_964641005.1 uncultured Rhodocyclaceae bacterium | reverse complement strand
GTTCACCAGCGTCACCGGGCTCGGGCTCAAGGACTATCGCGCGCCGGGCAATACCATCGATCCCAAGGACGGGAATGGCGTGGCGCTGCTCGCCAACCCCACGCCCACCGGCATCGGCCTCAAGGGCATCTACCAGCCCGACGCCATCGCCTCGTACGTGGGCAAGGACGGTCGCACGTACTACGTGATCGCCAACGAGGGCGACGCCGAGGATTCGCAGCTGGTGCGCGCGGCGAACGGCGGATTCGGCATCACCAGCAGCGACGACCTCAATCGCCTGAACGTGCTTCGGGACCAGAGCAGCTCCACGCAGCTCGTGTCCATGGGCGCCCGGTCGATCTCCATCCTCGACGAGAACGGCGTGCTGGTGTCCGACAGCGGCAACACCCTCGAGGAACGCCTCATCGCGCTGCTTCCCACCCTGTACAACGATGCGCGCAGCGACGACAAGGGCGTCGAGCCCGAGGGCGTGTCGGTCGTGAACGTGGCTGGCCGTGCGCTCGCCTTCGTGGGGCTGGAGCGGGCCGGTTCGGTGTCGGCCGAGCGGCGCAGCGTGCTGGCCGTGTTCGACGTCACCGATCCCGCCGACATGACCTTCCTGACGTTCATCACCAGCGACGTGGGCCAGATGCGGGCCGAAGGCGTATTGGCCTTCGAGGAGGGTGGCAAGTACTACGTGCTCGTCACAAACGAGGGGCCGGATCCGGACAATCTCGCGGCGCCGTTCACCACCAACCTCTACGAGATCCAGCCGGTGCCCGAACCCGGCACCTGGGCCCTGATGGGCGCCGGGCTGCTCGGCCTTGGCGCGGTGGCGCGTCGCCGCAAGGCCTGAGCGCGCTCCAGCGTCGAACCGCCCCGGGGCCGCTCCTCGCCGAGGAGCGGCCTCGTTGCATTCCGGATGCTCTGGGCGTGCTTTCCCGAGGCCGCGTGCCCCCGGCCTACTGGTAGCGCAGCGCCTCGATGGGCTCGAGGTACGCCGCCTTGCGCGCTGGATAGAAGCCGAAGAAGATCCCCACGCAGGCGGCCACGCCGAAGGACAGGGCAATGGAGGCACTGGTGACCTCTGCAGCGGTGCCCGTGATCCGCGCCGCGAGGTTCGCGCCGCCCACGCCCAGGGCAACGCCGATCAGGCAGCCCAGCACCGACACGAACACCGCCTCGGCCAGGAACTGCAGCAGGATGTCGCGCCGGCGCGCGCCGATGGCCATGCGGATGCCGATCTCGCGGGTGCGCTCGGTCACCGACACCAGCATGATGTTCATGATGCCGATGCCGCCGCCCAGCAGCATGGACAGCACGCGTGTGGTCTGGGCCTGGACCTCCGCGGCGGCGGCGAGGTTGCGCACGGTGAAGTCGTTCTCGAGGCCCTCGCCGAGGCGGTGCCGCTCGCGCAGCAGCGCCGTGATGTCCTCCTCGGCCTGGGCCATGGCGCGTTCCGACACGGCCTGCACCATGATCATGCGCACGCTGTTGGGCACCTGGGCGCCGAACACCTTGCGCTGGGCCGTGGACAGCGGGATCAGCACCGTGTCGTCCTGGTCGCGGCCGTCGAAGCTCTGGCCCTTGGCCGCGAGCACGCCCACCACCGTGAAGGGCACGTTGCGGATGCGCATGGAACGTCCCACCGGGTCGTCGTCGCCGAACAGCCGGTCGGCCACGGTCTGGCCGAGCACCGCCACGCGCGTGGCGAGGCGCACGTCCGTCTCGGTGATGGGGTCGCCCCAGGCGAGCTGCCAGTCACGCACCCCGAAGTAGCTGTCGGTCACCCCGAACACCTGGGTGTTCCAGTTGGCCGCGCCCGCCACCAGCTGGGAGGTGCCCGGCTGCATGGGCGCCACGTCGCGCACGGTGGGCAGCTCGGAGAGCGCGGCGGCGTCGCCCAGCGTGAGCGTGGGCGCGCTGCCGGCGCCGCCGCGCACCCCGCCGGCGGAGGAGAAGCTCGACACCACCATGAACAGGTTGGTGCCCAGCGTGGCGA
>CAZXJW010000431.1:0-2408 GCA_964641005.1 uncultured Rhodocyclaceae bacterium | reverse complement strand
GGGTGGGGCTGCTGGTGTACGGCGGCTACTTCTTCGGCAACCTGCCGTGGGTGAAGGACAACCTGTCGAAGGTGATCGTGGGCATCATCGTGATCTCGGTGATGCCCGGGGTCATCGAGTGGTGGCGCAACCGCCGCTGAAGGGCGGGGTCGCCGGTCAATTCAACGCCGACGCAAGCCTCCGGCGCCACTCCCCCACCCGCGCATCGTCGCGCCCGAGCAGGTCGAACACCTGGATCATCGTGCGACGGGCCGCGTCGCGGGCCTCGCCGCGGCCGGCGCGCACCGCCTCGAGCAGTTCCGCCAGCGCATCATCGTGACGGCCCGCGGTCACCAGCAGGCGGGCGAGCTGCTGGCGGGCTTGCGTGTCGGCGGGATCGGCCGCCAGGCGGTTGCGCAGTGACGACTCGTCTTCCCCGGGACCGGCAGCCAGCCGGATGCGAGCCAGCAGCGCCGCATGGCGCGGCTCGGCAGCCGTGACCGGGTCCAGCGCCTCCACCGCCGCCTGGGCCTCCGCGATGCGGCCCAGGGCGAACAGCGCCTCGGCGCGATCCACGCGGGCGGCGCCGTTGCGCGGATCCAGCGACAGCGCCTCCTCGAAGCCGGTCAGGGCCGCCTCGGCACTGCCTGCTTCCAGCAGGGCTCGCGCCTCGCGCCGCCGCAGTTCGCCGGGCCCCGGCAGCAGCCGGTCGATGAAGGCGCGCACGTGGGATTCGGGCAGCGCGCCCGTGAACTCGTCCACCAGCACGCCGCCGCTGAAGGCCTTCACGTTGGGAATGCCGCGCACGCCGTAGCGGGCGGACAGGTCGGGCTGCTCGTCGGAGTTGACCTTGGCGAGCCGGAAGCGCCCGCCATACTCGGAAGCGAGCTTCTCCAGCACGGGCTTGAGCACCCGGCAGGGCCCGCACCAGGGCGCCCAGAAGTCCACCAGCACCGGGGTCTCGTGGGAGGCGGCCAGCACGTCGCTGTCGAAGCTGGCGGTGGTGACGTCGAGGCTGTGGACGGCGGGCAGGGCGGCGTTCATGGGGAAGGATCCGGGCGAAGGGTGTGCCGGAGATGGACCCCAACCCCCGCCTTTTCAAGGGCTTCCGCCCGCCGGCAAGGATCGTGCATCGCACCCTGGCGAATTCCTCTCCGGCGAGCGCCCGATGCCCCCCCAGACCCCCCAGAACGCCCTGCAGCCCGGCACGGTCCTGATGGAGTACCGCATGGAGGCGGTGCTCGGGGCCGGCGGCTTCGGCATCACCTACCTGGCCACGGACACCCACCTGGACAAGCGGGTTGCCATCAAGGAATACCTGCCCTCGGCCTTCGCCGTGCGCGGCGGCGACGGCACGGTGCTGCCCACGGCGGCCAAGGACCAGCCCGACTTCCAGTGGGGCCTCGACCGCTTCCTGCTCGAGGCGCGCACCCTGGCGCGCTTCAGCCATCCCAACATCGTGCGCGTGAACCGCTTCTTCGAGGCCCATGGCACCGGCTACATGGTGATGGACTACGAGGACGGCGAGTCCCTCAAGGCCTGGCTGGCACGCAACCCGCGCCCGCCCGAGGCCGAGCTCAAGGCGCTGGTGGGCCCGCTGCTGGACGGCCTGGAGCAGGTTCACGGAGCGGGCTTCCTGCACCGGGACATCAAGCCCGACAACGTGTTCGTGCGCCGCGACGGCAGCCCCGTGCTGATCGACTTCGGCGCCGCGCGGCAGGCCCTGGGCAACGCCAGCCAGAGCCTCACCGCCATCGTCTCGCCGGGCTACGCGCCCTTCGAGCAGTACAGCACCAGTTCCGAGCAGGGGCCCTGGTCCGACCTGTACGCCCTGTGCGGCGTGCTCTACCTGGCCGTGACCGGGCAACCGCCGGCCGATGCCATCGCCCGCATGAAGGCTGACCCCATTCCCCAGGCGCTGGCCGCCGCCCGGGCACGCTACAGCCCGGCCTTCATCGACGCCATCGCCTGGGGGCTCGCACCCCAGGAAGGCCTGCGTCCCGCCTCCGTGGCGCAGATGCGCGAGGCATTGGCGGGGCGTCGATCCGCGCCCGCGCCGCTCGGGGTCCAGGCGGCCGCCGGGGCGCCGCCGAATGCCGCGGGAATGCCAATGGCCGGGATCGCCACGAGTACGCGCCCGATGACCGGCGCCGCCGAGCGTGCGCCATCCGCTGGCGCTTCCCGCGGCAGTGCCGGCGCCGCCACGATCCGCATCCCCTCCACGGGCGGTTCACCCGCCGGCGGCAACACCACCATCATCATCGCGCCCTCCCGGGAGCCGCGCGCCGCCGCGTCGCCGGTGCTGCGCTGGGCCGTGCCGGCCCTCGTCATGGTGGCGGTGGTGGCCTTCGGCGTGCGCACCTTCCGGCCATCCGATGCGTCGAAGCCGCCGCCTGCCGTCACAGCCGCCTCGACCACCGATGCCATGG
>CAZXJW010000430.1:0-2426 GCA_964641005.1 uncultured Rhodocyclaceae bacterium | reverse complement strand
GGAGCGTTCCGTTTCGCGCAGCAGCGCCATGATGGGGTCCGCCGGCTGGGTGGGGTAGAGGTCGAGCACCAGCCGGTAGCCGTAGTCACCCACGGGGCGCAGCAGGAAGGACTGGGGCCGCACGTCGGTCTTGAGGTCGAAGACCAGCCGCACGGTGCCTGGCTTGAATCGCCCGATGCGCACGCTGCGCACGTAGGGATCGTCGGGGGAGATGCGCGCGGCGAGGCCGTCCAGCACCGCCGAACCTTCCACGTCCTCGATGTCCACGATCAGCCGCGGCGGATCCTGCAGGCTGAACACCTTGTGGGCGAGCGGATCGGCCGCTTCGAGGGTGATGCGGGTGTACTCGGGGGCGGGCCAGATGCGCGCTGCGCTCAGGGTGACCGCTGCCGAACAGGGCGAGGCGAGCGCGAGCGCCAGCGTCGCCGCACCGAGTGCGCGCGAGAGGGCGTTCATGAACCGCTGCGCAATCGTTCCAGGCAACGTCTTCCCTTTTCCGTGCGTCCTTCCAGCCAGGCGAGGCGCCCCTCGCCGGTGGCGTGTTCTAGCCGGATCTCCAGGTCCGCCGGGGGCAGCGTGGGCCCGGCTTTCTCGGGCCATTCCACCAGGCACACGGAGGTCCCGTCGAAGTATTCGCCGAGCCCCGCATCGAGCCAATCGCGAGGATCGTCGAATCTATAAAAATCAAAGTGGTACAAGGATAAACTAGAAAACCTGTAAGGTTCAACCAGCGTGAAGGTCGGGCTCTTCACCCGCCCCACGTAGCCCAGGCTGCGGATCAGGCCCCGCGCCAGGGTGGTCTTGCCGGCGCCGAGATCGCCGCGCAGGTGGACCACCAGCCCGGGCTCGAGCTGGGCGCCAAGGGCGGCACCGAGGGCAATGGTGGCCTGCTCGTCGGGCAGGCGCAGGCTGTCCGTGCTCACGGCTGGGAGTCCGCCGACTCGGGGGAAAAACGCCGCGCCGTGGCAAGGAACAGGTGGAGCGTGGCGAGCGGGTCGTCGCGCCGCCAGGCGATTCCGATCTCGGTCTGGGGCGCGGCCTCGCGCAGCGGCTTGTAGGTCACTCCGGTGCGTCCCAGGTGCACCAGGGAGGCGGGGATCAGGGCGACCCCCATGTCGGCCGACACCAGGCTCAGGATGGTCTGCATCTGCACCGCCTCCTGCTCCACCCGCGGGCTGAACCCTGCGCTGCGGCAGAAGCTCACGATATCGTCGTAGAGGCCGGGGGCAAGGGCGCGCGGAAAGAGGATGAAGGGCTGGTCGGCGAGCCGGGCCATGGGCACCGGCCCGCGACGCCCGGCCAGCGCGTGCCGCGAGGGCAGCGCCACCAGCAGCGGTTCGCGGTGCAGGGCGCGGTAGGCGATGCGGGGATCCTCCACGGGCGGCAGCACGAAGCCCACGTCCAGGCGCCCCTGCACCAGCGACTCGAGCTGCCGGTCGGTGGTGGACTCGTGGAGCGTGAGCCGCACGTCGGGCGCGCGCTGGCGGAAGTCGCGCAGCAGCGGCGGCAGCACGTTGTAGTCGGCCGAGCTCACGAAGCCCACCGCGAGCTCTCCCACCTCGCCCCGGCTCACGCGCCGCGCGAGCCGGCCCGCGGCCTCGAGCCGGGCCAGGATCTGCCGGCTCTCGCGCAGGAAGGCCTCGCCCGCGCGGGTGAGAGAGACCTGGCGCTGGGTGCGCACCAGCAGCTGCACGCCCAGCGAGCGCTCGAGCGCCTGGATCTGCATGGACAGCGGCGGCTGGGACATGTGCAGCCGCTCCGCGGCGCGGCCGAAATGCAGCTCCTCGGCCACCGCCACGAAGTAGCGCAGGTGGCGCAGCTCGGGCGGTCGCGCTTCGGGGGAGCGAGGGGCTTTCATATCCTCAAGGTATCAATGGGGGCTGGACAATATATTTGACGACGATTCCGGCGTCCACGAGACTGCGCACCCTCCCGGGCAGGCGTCCGATGGCGGCCACGACACCGCCGCGCATGGCCCGGCGTTCACCGGACAGGAGAGCAGGCGATGGCCGACAACTGGCGTTCCAAGCTGATCACGAGCGGGGTTCCCCGCGCCCCCAACCGCGCCATGCTGCGCGCCGTGGGATTCGGCGACGGCGACTTCGACAAGCCCATCGTGGGCGTGGCAAACGGCCACTCCACCATGAACCCCTGCAACGCGGGCATCCAGCCTCTGGTGGACCGCGCCATGGCGGCCCTGGAGCAGGCGGGCGCCAAGCCCCAGGTGTTCGGCGTGCCCACCGTCACCGACGGCATCGGCATGGGCACCGAGGGCATGAAGTACTCGCTCGTGTCGCGCGAGGTGATCGCCGATGCCATCGAGACCTCCACCAATGGCCAGATGATGGACGGCGTGCTGGTGGTGGGTGCGTGCGACAAGAACATGCCCGGCGGCATGATGGCCATCGCGCGCATGAACGTGCCCG
>CAZXJW010000429.1:0-2440 GCA_964641005.1 uncultured Rhodocyclaceae bacterium | reverse complement strand
CTTCGACCGTATCTTCGGGGGTTCGGGGAACGACACCCTGGCCGGGGGCGCTGGCGGCGCACTGATCGAAGGTGGCGCGGGCGCGGATCGTTTCGTGTTCGAAGAGCTGGACGACTCGCCGGGGGACTCGGTGGCCTACATCGGTGACTTCGCGTCCGGCGAGGACCTGTTCCTGCTCGACAGCGGCGCATTCACGGGGCTGGCCACCGGGGGCGGGGGCGTTCTCGACGAGAGCGCCTTCTTTTCCGGCGCACCCGAGGACGTCACCGGCAATGCGGCCCGCATCATCTTCGATGGCGCGACGGGCAACCTCTACTACGACGGCGATGGGGCCGGCGCGGGCACGGCCAGCGTGTTCGCGAATGTCTGGTACTTCAACGAGGTCCAGGCGTCGGACGTCGTCGTGTTCTCGCCCACTTGAGCCCTTGTCCGGCGGCCGCCGGCCGACCGGGGCCGCCGCTCAGGTCTCCGCCCACTGCCGCAGCAGGTTGTGGTAGATCGACGTGAGCGTGGTGAGCTCGGGCGCGGCGGCGTCCTTCTTGCGCAGGGAGATCACCGCGAGGTCGAGCTCGAACAGCAGCCGCCGCCTCTCGGGGCTGCGCACCAGGCTCTGGATCCAGAACACCGCGGCGTGGCGCACGCCGCGCGTCACCGCGTTCACCCGGTGGATGGTGGTGGAGGGGTAGAGGAAGGCGTTGCCGGCCGCCAGCTTGATCACCTGGTGGCCGTACATGGGGTCGTCGATCACCAGTTCGCCGCCGTCGTAGCTGCGCGGGTCGGACAGGAACACGGTCATGGACACGTCCGAGCGCATGGGCGCGTCGCGTCCCATGATGGCGTTGTCCACGTGCGGCCCGTAGGCCATGCCATCGGCGTGGCGGTTCACCAGCGCGGGCGTCACGTGCCGCGGCAGGGCCGCGGAGATGAAGCCCGCGTTGCCGTCCAGGGCCGCCTTCGTGATGGCCTGGATCTTCTGCAGCGCCGCGTCGCCGGCGCGGACCTGCTGGTTGTTCTTCACACCGCGCGCCAGGTGCCCGGCGGTGCCCTTGCCATCCTCGAACTGGGCCGAGCCCAGCAGGGTGGTCACTTCGGCCAGGGCCTCGGGCCCCAGCAGGCGGTCGATCTTGATGAGCAAGTCCGGGCCTCCGTTGCGGTCGTCGTCTTCTTCGGTAGCATACGGGTTTAACGACGCAGGCTGGCGGCCAGGCACCGCTGCCGCAAACCAACAGAGGCCCCGATTCGATGTCCCCAGCACTGGCGCGCTTCGCTGCCTGCCTGGCCCTGCTCGCGGCCGTGGTGGCCACCCCGGCCTCGGCCCAGCCGGTTCCGCCGCCTGCCGCGGGTGCGGCCGCGCCCGATTTCCTGCTCCCCGACCAGGACGGAAACGCGCGCAACCTGCAGGAGTTCCGCGGCCAGTGGCTGGTGGTGTTCTTCTACCGCAAGGCCGACACCCCGCCCGCGGCGGCCCAGGCGGCCGGCTACCGCGATGCCATGGACGCCTTCGACGCCCTGGGGGCCCGGGTGGTGGGCGTGAGCACCGACGACGCGGCCCTGCAGGGGGCTTTCGCCCGCAAGCTCAAGCTGGCCTTTCCTCTGCTCGCCGACACCGAGGGCGAGATGGCGCGCCGCTACGGCTCGCTGGTGGACTTCCGGGTGATCCGCTTCGCCCGTCGCAACACCTTCCTCATCAATCCCGAGGGCAAGGTGGCGCGCGCCTGGATCGGGGTCGATCCGCCCTCCGACCCTGCCCGGGTCCTGGAAGACCTCAAGCGCCTCGCCGGCCGCTGAGCCGGCGTCCTGCCGTACCGCGGCCCCGCGCCGCCACCGTTCCATGCCCCTCCTGACCCTCGACGACGTCTCCCACGCCTTCGGCCACGTGGCGCTGCTCGACCACGCGGCGCTGGTGATCGAGCCGGGCGATCGCCTCGGCCTGATCGGCCGCAATGGCGCCGGCAAGTCCACCCTGATGCAGGTGGTGTCCTGCCGGCTGCAGCCCGACGACGGCACGGTGTGGCGCGCGCCCGGCCTGCGCATCGCGCTGGTGGCCCAGGAGCCGGCCCTGGAGGAGGACCTCACGGTGTTCGAGGCCGTCGCCGAGGGCCTGGGGGAGGTGCGCACGGCCATCGTGGACTATCACCACGTGGCCGCTTCCCTTGCCGACCCCGCCATCGATGCCGATGCGGCGCTCGCCCGGCTCGCCGGCCTGCAGGCGGTGCTGGAGGATGGCGACGGCTGGCGCGCCAAGTCGCGCGTGGAGGCCACGCTGTCGCGGCTGGGTCTCGATGCCGATGCCCGGGTGGGCACGCTCTCCGGCGGGCAGCGCAAGCGCGTGGCGCTCGCCCGCGCGCTGGTGTCCGATCCCGGCCTGCTGCTGCTGGACGAACCCACCAACCACCTCGACCTGGAGTCCATCGAGTGGCTCGAGGACACCCTGCAGGGT
>CAZXJW010000428.1:0-2442 GCA_964641005.1 uncultured Rhodocyclaceae bacterium | reverse complement strand
GAGCGGAGGTAGGCGGCACTGCCGCACTGCCGGGCGGCGCGGCGCAACGCGCTGGCGAACGCGAGGGCACTGGTGGGGCTGTCGGCGATGAAACGGACGCCGGACAGCACGCCGGGCTCGATGAAGCGCGAGTCGACGATCGTGACGCCGGCGTGGGACGGGAGGAGCATCTCGACGAGACCGGGCGTCGGAAGCGCCGGCAAGGCGCGCTCCGGATCGGGACGGGTGTCTTCGAACCAGCAGACCAGCTCGGGGTTGTCGCCGAGTTCGCGGAGGTGGGTATCACCGCCCTGCTCGCCCATGGTCAGGAACTCCTGCAGGGCCTGCAGCTCGGCCAGGCTCTCGGCCGTGATCGGCTGGAACGTCTGGCTGAGGAACTTGTAGTTGCCGGCGAAGACGCGCACGAAGCTGCGGACGCCGGTGAGGCGGGCGCTGCACTTGGGGCACTTGGCGAGGCAGCCGAAGGCCGTGGTGCGCAGCTTGGTCGGCATCGCGCTGAACGGCTTGATGGCGAGCTCGGGAATGACGGCGGCGCAGGACGGGCACTTCGCCGGCGGCGCCTTGGGCAGGGGCATGGGCTTGGTCACGGGTGCGAGCTCAGCGGGGTGGCGTTGTCGAGGGCCTGTTGCATGGACAGGGAGGTTTCGGTCGCGGAGCGGAGGCGATCCTTCGCATCGACCGAGGAGAGATAGGTGCCGCGATCGCGGATGCGGGCGTACTCACCGTGGGTGATCACGTCGTCGGCCATGGCATCGGCGACGTCTTGGGCCAGCTCCGGATGGTCCTCGACGATGCTGGCCAAGCGGTTGTAGTGCGCGGGCGAGACGTCGGAGAACGTCGACGAGTAAGTGGTTGGGATAGCCACGAGGACGAAAGCGGCCGTCATCAGGTGCGGGAGCTTGCGGATGATCCAGGGAGCGGGCTTGGACATGGTCAGAGGACGAGGTCGGACATGGCGGCGTCCACGAACTGGACGTTCGGATACGGCAAGGAGATGGCGTTGATGACGAGCTGGTAGAGCTCAGGCGAGACGATGAATTGCACGTGGTCCTTGTGAAGACGGATCACGCACTCACTGCCTGCCGGGTAGTGTTCCCGGTGCGCGTAAAGACCGAAGTTGTTGCGCAAACGGTTCGAGCACGCCGAGAGCGCTTCGGAGATGGCGTTGGCGGGCTTGTGGCGGCCGTGGATCAGAAGCAAGGTCGCGAGCGAGTGGCCGACGGCGTAGATGTGCTGCAGGTGCTTGGGCGTGATGACGAACTCGAGGTCGCCCTTGGCGCGGTGAAGCGTGAGGCAGAGCGTGGTGCTGCTGGGGCCGAACAGGGTCGGCACGAGGATGGCCTCGGGCACGGGCTGGCCGATGTTGACGACGAACTCTTCCAGGGCGCGCCGGCGGCTCTCGCCGGGGTTGGCCGTGGGGACGATGCGGGTCTGCAGGCGGGCCCAGAACTCGGCAAGCGACTGCGCACGGGCGTAGGCGATGCGGGATGCGAACTGGTCGCGGAGGGTGCGCTCGTTGCGGGCCGGGTCTTCGGGCCACGCCAGAAGGTCGTAGTAGTGGGACTCGAGGAGAGGCGTCTCGGCCGGCACCAGGTCCGTGGCGCGATGGATGATCTGGAGCGCCAGAGAGCGGAACGCCGTGTGCGGCGGCATGGCGCGCTCCGGGTCCCACTGCAGGATCGACTCGTTCTCGGCGCCGCGCTGCAGCACCTTCTTGATCTCGTCGTCGATCTTGAGGACGTCCGAGGCCTGCTGCTCGAGGCGATCGAGCGCCTGCTGGTAGAGGCTGTCGAGTTCGACCGCCAGCTCGTCGATCTCGATCACGCCGGCTGTTCCTCGAAGCTCGGCTTGCCGTCGACCACATACCCGATCTCATCGATCTCCCATTCCGGGAACGGCAGGCCGGCGGCATGGCGGGCGTTGCGGAGAGGAACGAGGTCGCGCTGACGGAGGGTCAGGCCCATGCCAAGCCACGCCTGGGCCGCGAGGCTGGCTTCATCTGCGGCGCCGGCGGTGTTGGCGTTGAGCAGGGAGAGCTGGCGGCTGGTCAGGGGGATGTAGCCGGCGTCGATCTCCCAGCGGCGGAGCTGCGACTTGGCCGCACTGGGATGGGTCGCGGTCTTGATGGCCGGGATGGCGAAGGCGACACCACAGCCGAGGAGCAGCAGAGGGCTCACCTTGAGCTGGTCGTGGCCGGCGAGGAAGGACAGGCCAAGGAAAGCAGTGGCGATCGCCGTGCACGACTGGAACGTCAGGTTCAGGCGGCGGAAGCGGGCGGTGATCTCACGCTCAGCCGCGGCGTGCGCGGAGGCGGCTTGGTGGTCTGTCCACGGGGCGTGGGCAGAGACGATGGAAAGCGGGGTGGCCATCAGGCGAAGAACTCCATGGGGCGGCCCTCGTCGATCGCGTAGCTCGACAGAAGGCAGTGGACGGCGTTGGGGG
>CAZXJW010000427.1:0-2446 GCA_964641005.1 uncultured Rhodocyclaceae bacterium | reverse complement strand
GCCGGTCCGCCGAAGCTGATGAAGCCCAGCTTCAGCCAGAAGCGCAGCGCCTCGCCGAAGGCGACGTCCGCGGGCGTGGCGGCCGCCGTGTCCCGGTCGCCCGCCGGAGGAGCGGTCGCGGCGGACCGGCCGCCGGGATCCTCAGGCGCGGGCATCCTCGATCAGGAACGCCGCGCCTTTCTCGGCGATCATCACCGTGGGTGCGTTGGTGTTGCCGGAGGTGATGCGGGGCATGATCGAGGCGTCGATCACGCGCAGCCCGTCGATGCCGTGCACGCGCAACCGGTCGTCAACCACGGCCATGGGGTCGGCGCCCATCCTGCAGGTGCCCACCGGGTGGAAGATGGTGGTGCCGAGGTCGCCGGCGGCGCGGGCCAGTTCGGCTTCGGTCTCCACCTCGGCACCGGGCTTGAGTTCCTCGGGCCGGTACCGTGCCAGCGCCGGCGCCGCCATGATGCGCCGGGTGAAGCGCAGGCCGTCCACCGCCACGCGGCGGTCCTCGTCCGTGGCGAGGTAGTTGGGGCGGATGGCCGGCGCGGCGAAGGGATCGGCGCTGCGGATGTGCACGCTGCCGCGACTGCTGGGCCGAAGGTTGCACACCGAGGGCGTGATCGCCGGGAAGGGGTGCAGCGGGTCGCCGAACTTGTCCAGCGACAAGGGCTGCACGTGCCACTCGATGTTGGCGCTCGGCTGCGCGGGGTCGCTGCGGGCGAAGGCACCGAGTTGCGAGGGCGGCATGGTGAGCGGGCCGGTGCGCATCAGCAGGTACTCCAGCCCCATCATGGCCTTGCCGAGCAGCGAGTTGGCGCGCTCGTTGAGCGTCGTCACGCCGTGCACCTTGTAGACGGTGCGCACCTGCAGGTGATCGTGGAGGTTCTCGCCCACGCCGGGCAGCTCGTGCAGCACGCCGATGCCGTGGCTGCGCAGCAGGGCCGCAGGGCCAACGCCGGAGAGCTGCAGCAGCTGCGGCGAGCCGATGGCGCCCGCCGCCAGCACGACGGCGCGGCGCGCCGACACCGTGCGCCCGCTGCCGTCGTCCATGCGCAGTTCCACGCCGGTGGCGCGGCGGGAGCCGTCGCGCGTGTCGATCACCACGCGCTTCGCGTGGGCGCGCTTCAGGATCGACAGGTTGGCGCGATGCTGCACCGGCCGCAGGAAAGCCTTGGTGGCGTTCCAGCGCACGCCGCGTCGCTGGTTCATCTGGAAGTAGGCGGTGCCGAAGTTGTCGCCGCGGTTGAACTCGGCGATCGGGGGGATGCCGCACTGGGCTGCGGCATCGCGCCAGGCGTCCAGGATCTCCCAGGAGACTCGCCGTTCCTCGACGCGCAGTTCGCCCCCCGCGCCGTGCAGGTCGTCCGCGCCGTGCACGTAGTCCTCGCTCCTGCGGAACACCGGCAGCACGTCGTCCCAGCCCCAGCCGCGGTTGCCCAGCGCCGCCCAGTGGTCGTAGTCGTCGCGCTGGCCGCGCATGTAGATCATGGCGTTGATGGACGAGCAGCCGCCCATCACCTTGCCGCGTGCGTACAGGATGCTGCGGCCGTTCAGTCCGGGCTCGGGCTCGGTGCGGAAGCACCAGTCGGTGCGCGGGTTGCCGATGGTGAACAGGTAGCCCACCGGCACGTGGATCCAGAACCAGTCGTCCGGGCCGCCGGCCTCGATCAGCAGCACGCTGGCGGAGGGGTCGGCGCTCAGCCGGTTGGCGAGCACGCAGCCGGCTGTGCCGGCTCCAACGATCACGTAGTCGAAGGTTTCGGGGTCGCTCATGGGCTCGGCAAGCGATCTGCCAGCGGCCACGCTCCGGCACGGGCGCCGGGCGTGGAGTTGGTGGAGGCGGCGGGAATCGAACCCGCGTCCGCAAGCCCTCTACAGGCAGTACTACATGCTTAGCCTGGCCATTTGATGTCGCCCCGGTGCCGCCGGCCGGCGGGCTGCAACGGTGCCAGTCACCTACCTTTTAACCCGCGTTCAAGTGACCCGGACGCGAGCGATGCCTCGTGAATGACTCTGCTCTAGCTTGCGCTAGCCGGCCCGAGGCCGAACCGGTGCAGAGTCCCGCGGGGATTAAGCCGCGAGAGCGTAACGGTCGTCGTTGGCGACTGTTGGTTTCCAGCGGATTTACGAGGTGGCTGGTCCTCGGCATGCACTGCACTGCTTCGTAACCCACGTCGAAGCCAAGGCGCCCCCGTTGAACGGGAATCCGGATTGGCATGACCGGCATCGGTCGTCTGCAGGGGCGGCGCAACGACGCCACCCGGCCCGGATTGTGCCATAGATGCGGCGCACGACCCCGGATTCAAGCCCTCGGCCGCCACATCCGGGATCCGCGCCGCGCCGCGCTGTCGCGCGGCGTCGGCTTGCGCCCGATCACGTCACCCGAGCCCATGAACCCCACCCCCGCCGAACGGCCCGAACCCGCGCCGCAAGCCTCGCCGCTGATCGGCGACAT
>CAZXJW010000426.1:0-2448 GCA_964641005.1 uncultured Rhodocyclaceae bacterium | reverse complement strand
CAGGCCATGGACGTGGCCATCGTGGACGTGCCCTGGAACGGCGCCTGGCAGTCCATGAAGATCGCCGCCGCCGCCGACGCCCACGAGGTGAACGTGGCGCCGCACAACTTCTACGGCCACCTGTGCACCATGATGAACGCGCACTTCGCCGCCGCGGTGCCCAACCTGCGCATCCTCGAGACCGACGTGGATCGCATCGCCTGGGACCACGAGCTGTTCAGCGCCGTGCCCGCGATCGTGGACGGCCACCTGGTGCTGCCCGACGCACCGGGCTGGGGCATCGAGCCGGTGGAGGAGGCGATCCGTGCCCACCCGCCCCGCGACCGCGCCGGCCTGCTGAGCTACGGGACCCGCAAGTGACACGCCCCGAAGCGACGCCACCATGAGCATCCAGTGGTTCCCGGGGCACATGGCCCTGGCGCGCGAGAAGGCCGCCGAGACCCTGGCGCGCATCGACGTGGTGATCGAGGTGGTGGACGCGCGCCTGCCCGAGGCCAGCGCCAACCCCATGATCGCGGAGCTGTGCGCCCACCGGCAGCGCCCACGGCTGCGGGTGCTCAACAAGGCCGACCTCGCCGACCCGGCGGTCACGCGCGAGTGGCTCGCCGCCACGCCCGCGCGCAAGGACTTCCGCGCCGTGGCGCTCACCTGCCGCAACGCCTCGGATGCGGCGAAGGTGATCGCGCTGTGCCAGTCGCTGGCGCCGCACCGCGACGACGGCACCAAGCCGCTGCGCATGATGATCATGGGCATCCCCAACGTGGGCAAGTCCACGCTCATGAACGCCCTGCTCAAGCGCAAGGTGGCCAGGGTGGGCGACGAGCCGGCGGTGACCAAGTCGCAGCAGAGCCTCTCCATGGGGCCGCGCATGACCCTCACCGACACCCCCGGCCTGCTGTGGCCGAAGATCGTGCATCCCTCCGACGGCCTGATGCTGGCGGCCAGCCACGCGGTGGGCACCAACGCGGTGATGGAGGAGGAGGTGGCGGCCTTCCTCGCCGAGTTGCTGAAGACCCGCTACCCGGCGGCGCTGACGGCACGCTACGGCTTCGATCCGGCCGCGCTGGACGGGCACGCCATGCTCGAGGCCATCGCGAAGCGGCGCGGCTGCCAGCTGCGCGGCGGCGGGCTCGACCTGGAGAAGGCGTCGCTGATCCTGCTGCAGGACTACCGCGGCGGGGCGCTGGGGCGCATCAGCCTGGAGACACCGGGGAGCCGCGCGGCCATGATCGCGGCCGGCGCCACGGCGACCGCGCCGGGAACCGAGGCCGAAGCCGGACCGGAGCGCTGACCCCGCCCGCCCCGGCTCAGCGCAGCAGGCCGGGCAGCCACAGCACCGTCTGCGGCCATGCCGACAGGATGGCGATCACGGCGAGGAAGCTCAGGTAGAAGGGCAGCGAGGCGAGGATGGCGCGCTCGTAGCTCACGCCGGCGATCTGCGCCGTGGTCATCAGGCTCATGCCCACCGGCGGCGTGACGTTGCCCACGTTGAGCGTGACGATCATCACCAGGGCGAAGTGCAGCGGGTCGAAGCCGAGCTGCACCATGGCCGGGGCGAGCACCGGCGCCACGATCACCAGCGCCGGCAGCACGTCCACCATCGTCCCGATCGCCAGCAGCAGCACGTTGACCAGCAGCATCTGGACCAGCGGGTCGGTGCTGAAGCCGGCGATCAGTTCCGCGGCCTCGCGGGTGATGCCCGAGCGGGTCACGAACCAGCCCAGCACCGTGGACGTGGCGAGCAGGAAGAACACCACGCCCGACAGGCGCACCGTGGTGACCAGGGCCTCGAGGATGGTTCGCAGGGTGAGCGTGCGATACAGCAGCAGTCCCACCGCCATGGCGTACACGGCCGCGAAGGCCGAGGCCTCGGTGACCGTGGTCAAGCCGCCCAGGATCCCGCCGAGAATGATCACCGGCACCAGCAGCGCCGGGACCGTGGGGAGGAAGCGGCGCGCCGCGAGCCCCAGGCCGGCCTCGCCGTGGGCCGGGAAGCCGCGCCGCCATGACAGCCAGAGGCTCACCACCAGCAGCGACCCGGCCAGCAGCAGCCCGGGCACGATCCCGGCCACGAACAGCGAGATCACGGACACGTCGTAGAGCAGCGTGCCGTACACCACCATGACGATGCTCGGCGGGATGATGGGCCCGATCACCGAGGCGCAGGCCGTCACCGCGGCCGCGTACTCGGGGGTGTAGCCCTCCCGCTTCATGGCCGGGATCAGCAGCTTGCCGATGGCCACCGCGTCGGTGATGGCCGCGCCGGTGAGCCCGGCGAACAGCAGGCTGGTGGTGATGTTCACGTGGCTGAGCGCGCCGCGGACCCGCCCGAGCAGCGCGTTGTTGAAGTCGATCAGCCGCTGGGTGAGCCCGGCGTGGTTCATGAGCTCGGCGGTGAAGATGAAGTAGGGCACCGCCATGAGCAGGAATCCGCCCACGCCGGAGAAC
>CAZXJW010000425.1:0-2468 GCA_964641005.1 uncultured Rhodocyclaceae bacterium | reverse complement strand
GACTGGAACAGGATCACCAGCAGCGCGTAGACCAGGACGATGGCCAGCACCAGGCCGAGCAGCAGGCTTGTGAAGGAGGACTGCATCACCTCGTACTGGCCGCGGATCAGGATCTTGGCGGTCTTGGGGAAGTCCTTCTCCGCCGTGATCTCGTCGATGCGCGCCTGGATGTCGCGCACCGTGCTGCCCAGGTCGCGCCCGTCCACGTTGGCGGCGATGTCGATCACCCGCTGCACCGTGTAGTGGGAAACGGACTGGAAGCTCGACTCCGGACGGATGGTGGCCACGTTGCCCAGGGAGATCACCGGCGCGCCGCGCGACTGGATGGGGTTGCGCGCCCCGGCGGGCTGCACCATCGCCCCGCCCACCGGCGTGATCGGCGTGCCCATGAGCTGGTCCACGCTGGCCAGCCGGTCGGGCGGCGTCTGGATCGACACCGTGTAGTTCACGCCGTTGGGATTGAGGAAGTAGGACGGCGAGATGATGGCCGACGAGGACAGGGACACCAGCGCGCTGGTGGCCACGTCGCGCTGGGTGAGGCCCATGCGCGCCGCGCGCATGCGGTCCACGTCCACCTTGAGCGCAGGGTAGTTGAGCACCTGCATCTGGCGCACGTCCACGGCCCCCACGGTGGACTCGATGGCCTTCTTCACCCGCGCTGCGTACACCTGTCCGCGCTCGAAGTTCGAGTCCTGCACCTGCACGTCGATGGGCGCGGGCAGGCCGAAGTTGAGCACCTGGCTGACAATGTCGGCGTTCTGGAAGTAGAACTCCGAACCGGGGTACCTGGGCGGGATGCGGGCGCGGATCTCGCGCATGTACTCGGCCACGGGCCGGTGCGGCTTGCGCAGGATGATGGTGACCTCGGCGTCCATCCCGCTCACGTTGTCGGTGGGCACCAGCGCGAGGTTGAAGAACAGCGGCACTCCCACCATGTCGTTGATCCGCTCGAGCTCCTCCTCGGGAATGATCTCGCGCAGGTCGTGTTCGAGCTGCAGCACCAGCTTCTCGGTCTCCTCGATGCGGGTGCCCACGGGGGCGCGGAAGTGCAGCTTCATGACGCCCACGTCCGGGGTGGGGAAGAAGTCCGTCCCGACCACCCGGATCAGGCTGAGACTAAGCGCGCCGAACACCAGCACGATGAAGATCATGAAGACGCGGTGGCGCATCACCATGGACAGCGAGCTGCCGTAGAAATCGGTCAGGCCGTCGATGAAACGGTCGCGGCCGGCGTTGAAGCGCGCGCCGATGCCGCGGGCGGGGGTCTGGTGGCCCACGGGCTCCTTCTCGAGCAACAGGCGCGAGAGCATGGGAACGAGCGTGAAGGACAGGATGTACGAGGCGAGCAGCGAGAACACCACCGCCAGCGCCAGCGGCGTGAACAGGTACTTGGAGGCCCCGTAGAGGAAGGACACTGGGAAGAACACGATGCAGATGGCGAGGGTGGCCATGGTCCGCGGCATGGCCACCTCGCGAGAGCCCTCGATGATGGCCACCGTGAGCGGCTGCCCCATGTGGCGGTGGCGGTGGATGTTCTCCACCGCCACGGTGGCGTCGTCCACCAGGATGCCCGTGGCAAGCGCGAGCCCGCCCAGGGTCATGAGGTTGATGCTGTGGCCCGTGAGGTAGAGGCAGATCACCCCGGCCGCCATGGAGCAGGGAATCGAGGTGATCACCACGATGGTGTTTCGCCAGCTCCCGAGGAACAGCAGGACCATGAGCGAAACGAGCGCCATGGCGAGCACGGCCTCGGAGGCCACGTTGGCGATGGCGGCACGCACGAACTTCGACTGGTCCACGTCCAGGGTGATGTCGAGGTCGTCCAGGCCCGCGGCCTTCGCGCCCTCCTTCACGCTGTCCAGCAGCTGCCGCACGCCGTTGACCACCGCCAGGCTCGAGGCGTCTGCGTGCTTGAGGATGGTGAGCCAGGTGGCCCGCCGGCCGTCCACGTGCACGATGTTGTTCTGGACCGCGAACCCGTCCTCCACCCGCGACACGTCGCCCAGGGTCACGGGAACGCCGCCGGCCACGCGCAGGGGCATGCGGTTGAAGTCGTCCACCGTGGCCGGGCTGGAGTTCATCAGCACGTTGTAGTCGATGCTGCCGATGCGCGCCGTGCCCGAGGGAATGAGCAGGTTGGAGGACTGGATGGCGCTCACCACGTCGTTGGGCGAGACGCCCTTGGCGGTCATGAGCGTGGGGTTGAGGTCAACCGAGATCTGGCGCAGCCGTCCGCCGAAGGGTGCCGGCACCTGCAGGCCCGGGATGGTGAACAGCTTCACGCGCACGAAGTTGAACGCATGGTCGAACATCTTCCCCTCCGGCAGCGTCTTGCTGGAGAAGGTCATGTTCACGATCGGCACCGTGGCCGGGTTGTACTGGATGATGACCGGCGGCGAGATGCCCGGCGGAAGGATGCGCAGCACCGTGCCGTTGATGGCGTTGATCTGCGCGATGGCCGCGCCGAT
>CAZXJW010000424.1:0-2487 GCA_964641005.1 uncultured Rhodocyclaceae bacterium | reverse complement strand
CAGTATAGATCAAGGACCTGTAAGAGCCCTGCCGCGCCTCGCCGCGCGTGCCGCGGCGCCCCCTCCCCATGCCGCCCGACGCTCCCGCCCTCGCCAAGTCCTCGCCCGCCCCTGCCGCCATGCCGGGGCCGCTGTCCTTCCCCTTCCCCGATGCGCCCCGCCCCGGCCAGGCCCTGCCCGTGGCCGAGGGCCTGTGGTGGCTGCGCATGCCGCTGCCCTTCGCCCTCGACCACATCAACCTCTGGCTGCTGCGCGACGGCGAGGGCGTCACGGTGGTGGACACGGGCTTCAGTTCCGACGCCACGCGCGCCGCGTGGGACGAGCTCTTCACCGTCCACCCGCCTGCCGTGCGCATCATCGCCACCCACTACCACCCCGACCACCTCGGCCTGGCCGGCTGGCTCGGCGAGCGCTTCGGCATCGGGCTGTGGACCACCCAGTCCGAGTACCTCACCGCCCACGCGGTCTGGGACGCGGCCGGGGGCTACGAGCCTGAGGCCCTGGTCGAGCTGTTCCGCAGCCACGGCCTGGCCGCCGATCGCCTCGAGGCGGTGAACGACCGCGGCAACAACTACCGGCGCTCGGTCTGGAAGCTGCCGCGGACCTACCGGCGCATCGCCGACGGGGAAGCGGTCGGGGTGGGAGGGCACGACTGGCGGGTGATCGTGGGCACCGGCCACTCGCCCGAGCATGCCGCCCTGTACAGCGCCTCCCTGGGCGTGCTGATCTCCGGGGACATGCTGCTGCCGCGCATCAGCACCAACACCAGCGTGTGGTCCGTGGAGCCCGACGGCGATCCCGTCGGCCAGTTCCTCGCCTCCATCCGCCGGTTCACGGCGCTGCCCGACGACACCCTCGTGCTGCCCGCCCACGGCCTGCCTTTCCGTGGCATCGCCGCGCGCGTGGCCGCCCTCGAGCAGCACCACGCCGAACGGCTCGCCGAACTGCACGAGGCAAGCCGCGCCGCCCCTGTCACGGCGGCGGACGTGCTGCCGGTGCTCTTCCGCCGCAAGCTCGACAACCACCAGCTGTTCTTCGCCATGGGCGAGGCGATCGCCCACCTCAACCACCTGCACCGCCGCGGCGCCGTCACGCGCAGCCGCGACGCGGATGGCGTGTACCGCTTCCGGGCCGCCTGACCCGCGCGCGAGGACATCCATGGCCGACCCCGCCGCGCCCGAGGGCGCATCCAAGATCGACCCCGAGCAGCTGCAGCGCGACTTCACCGAGATCGGCGAGAAGTCGGCCAAGGTCGCGATGGAGTTCCTCACCCAGCAGCCGCACGCCGGCATGCTGCGCGACCTCGACGAGCTGGGCATCAGCAAGGCCTTCACCGAACTGGGCAGGCGCTGGATGTCCAACCCGGCGCTCATGGCCGAGCAGGCGGCGCATGCCTGGGAGGAGCAGCTGCGGCTGTGGAACACCTCGCTGGCCCGCTTCCTGGGCGAGCCCGCCGAGCCGGTGCGCGAGCCGCCGCGCGGCGACAACCGCTTCCGCAGCGAGGTGTGGCAGAACAACTTCGTGTTCGACTACATCAAGCAGTCCTATCTCATCGCGGCGGAGCACATCCAGCAGTCGGTGGCGGCGGTGAAGGACCTCACGCCAGAGGACGCGCGCAAGGTGCGCTTCTTCACCCGCCAGTACGTGGACGCCCTGGCGCCCACCAACTTCGTGCTCACCAATCCCGAGGTGCTCAAGACCACGCTCGACAGCGGCGGTCGCAACCTGCTCGACGGGCTCAAGCACCTTCTGGAGGATCTCGACCGCGGGGACGGCAAGCTCGCCATCCGCATGACCGACGAGTCGGCCTTCGAGCTCGGCCGCAACGTGGCCACCACCCCGGGCAAGGTGGTGTTCCAGAACGACCTCATGCAGCTGCTGCAGTTCGAGCCCACCACGGCCAGGGTGGACCGCGCGCCGCTGCTCATCGTGCCGCCGTGGATCAACAAGTACTACATCCTCGACCTGCGCGAGAAGAACAGCTTCATCAAGTGGGCCACCGACCAGGGGCTGACGGTGTTCGTGGTCTCGTGGGTGAACCCGGACGGCCGCCACCGCGAGAAGACCTTCGCCGACTACCTCCACGAGGGACCACTCGCCGCCATGGACGCCATCGAGCGCGCCACCGGCGAGAAGCAGCTCAACCTGATCGGCTACTGCCTGGGCGGCACGCTCACCGCCTGCCTGGTGTCGTGGCTGCGCTCCCGCGGCCAGGCCTCGCGCGTGAAGAGCGTCACGTTCTTCACCACCATGATCGACTTCCGCGACCCCGGCGAGCTGGGCGTGTTCGTGGACGAGTCCATCGTGGACAACCTCGAGAAGCGCATGGAGGCGCGCGGCTTCCTGGAGGGCTCGGAGATGTCGGGCACCTTCAACCTGCTGCGCGACAACGACCTGGTGTGGTCGTTCGTGGTGAACAACTACCTGCTCGGCAAGGAGCCCTTCCCCTTCGACCTGCTGTACTGGAATTCCGATTCCACGCGCATG
>CAZXJW010000423.1:0-2506 GCA_964641005.1 uncultured Rhodocyclaceae bacterium | reverse complement strand
GAGGATGCCCAGCGCGCCGAACTCGCGCGGTTGCGGGCTGCGGCCTGGGAGGAGGGCCATGCCGCAGGCCTGGCCGAGGGCAGGGCCGCGGGCGAGCGCGAGGTGGCGGAGATACGCGCGCTGCTGGCCAGCCTGCGCGAACTGCTCGCCGACGTGGAGCAGGGCATCGCCTCCGACGTGCTGTCGCTCGCGCTCGAGGTGGCCAAGCAGATGGTGCGGCAGGCGCTGCGCGTGAAGCCCGAGCTGGTGTTCGCCATCATCCGAGAGGCGGCGCTCAGCTTCCCCGAGCTCGCACCCAATCCCCGGCTGGTGCTCAACCCGGCCGATGCGCTCCTCGTGCGCGAGGCGCTGGCGCCGGAGATGCGGGTCGAGGAGATCCCCTGGAAGATCGTGGAGGATGCCACCGTCGAGCGCGGCGGCTGCCGGTTCCAGAACGGCGCCTCCGACATCGATGCCTCCCTCGAGAACCGCTGGCGCCGGGTGGTGGCAGCGCTCGGCCGCGACGACGCGTGGCTCGACCTGAACCTCTGAGCATCCCGGCCCCGGGAGCGCGCCGGTGAGCCGGCTGCGCCGCTGGCAGAAGTACTTCGAGGACTGCCACAGCGCCGTGGGCATGGTGCCCCCGTGGACCATCAGCGGCCGGCTGGTCCGCGTGGCGGGGCTGGTGATGGAGGCCGAGGGGCTGCAGCTCCCGGTGGGCAACACCTGCCTCGTGATGGCGCCCGGCGGCCAGCGCGTGGAGGCCGAGGTGGTGGGGTTCGCCGGCGAGCGCCTCTACCTGATGCCCACCACCGACGTGTTCGGGCTCGAGCCCGGCGCGCTCGTGGTGCCGGTGGAGCTGGGTGCCGTGCGCCTGCCGAGGCTGGGCTCGGACTTCATTCCGCGCCGCCGCGCCCAGGACCGAGCCCGGCAGGTGGGCGTGGGTTTCGGGCTGCTCGGGCGGGTGCTCGACGCCACCGGCCGGCCCCTCGATGGACTTGGGCCGGTGGCGGCGGAACGCCAGGTTCCGCTCTACAGCCGGCCCGTGAACCCGATGGACCGGGCGCCCATCAAGGAGGTGCTCGACGTGGGCGTGCGGGCCATCAACGGCCTGCTCACCGTGGGACGTGGCCAGCGCATCGGGCTGTTCGCCGGAAGCGGCGTGGGCAAGAGCGTGCTCTTGGGTATGATGGCGCTCTACACCACCGCCGACGTGGTGGTGGTGGGGCTGATCGGCGAGCGCGGCCGGGAGGTCAAGGAGTTCATCGAGAACATCCTCGGCACCGAGGGCATGCGCCGCTCCGTGGTGGTGGCGGCGCCGGCCGACAGCCCGCCGCTGCTGCGCCTTCACGGCGCAGCCTATGCCACGGCCGTCGCCGAGCATTTCCGCGAACAGGGCCGGCACGTGCTGCTCATCATGGACTCGCTCACGCGCTTCGCCATGGCGCAGCGCGAGATCGCGCTGGCCATCGGCGAGCCGCCTGCCACCAAGGGTTACACGCCCTCCGTGTTCGCCAAGCTGCCCCAGCTGGTGGAGCGCGCCGGCAACGGCAGCCCCGGCGGCGGGTCGATCACGGCGTTCTACACCGTGCTCTCCGAGGGCGACGACCTGCAGGACCCGGTGGCCGACAGTGCGCGCGCCATCCTCGATGGCCACATCGTGCTCACCCGCGATCTCGCCGACGCCGGCCACTACCCGGCCATCGACGTGGAGGCATCCATCTCGCGCGCCATGACCGAGATCGTGCCGGCCGAGGACATGGCCCGGGTGCGGCGCTTCCGCCAGCTGCAGTCGGCCTACCGGCGCTCCCGTGACCTGATCAACGTCGGAGCCTACGTGTCGGGCGCCGACCCGGTGGTGGACGAGGCCATCCGCCTGAACGAGGTATGTACCGCGTTCCTGCGCCAGGACGTGGGCGACCGCGCCGATTACGCCACCAGCCGCCGCCTGCTCAACGCCATCGTGGAGGCCGCCGCCTGATGGCGCGCCCGTTCCCGCTCGAGACGGTGCGCACGGTGGCGCGCGAACGTGCCGAGGCCGCGGCGCGCGAACTCGGCAGCCATGGCCGCCGCCTCGAGGCCGCGCGCGCCAAGCTCGTCCAGCTACAGGGGTTCCGGGCGCAGTACCTCGCCGAGCGCGACGCGGCGCTCGGCGCGGGCACCGATGCGGCGCGCCTGCGCGACTACGCCGCCTTCATCGCGCGGCTCGACGAGGCCCTGCGTGCCCAGGGCGAGGAACTGGCGCGCGTCGAGGCGACCTTCGAAGCGGCCCGCGCGCGCTGGCTGGACCTGCGCCGCCGCGAGCAGGCCATGGATACGCTGGCGGCCCGGCATGCCGATGCCGAGGCCGTGCGCGACCAGCGCCTTGACCGGAAGCTCCAGGACGAGTTCTCCCAGCGCATGCCGCGCGCACCCCGGAAGGTGCGGCTGGGCTGAGGCCCGTGGCACGGCGGTTGCGCTAGGCAGTGGCAACCTCTCCAGAACGGAGCGTTTGCCATGCAAAGCAGCCAGTTGTTGCCGCCGCAGC
>CAZXJW010000422.1:0-2511 GCA_964641005.1 uncultured Rhodocyclaceae bacterium | reverse complement strand
TCTTCTTCGATTCCGACAGCCCGCCGGTCCAGCCCACGTCGAGCATGCACACCGACACGGCCTGCTTCTGGAACAGCTCGCGGAACTGCCAGCGCGTGCCCAGCGTCTCGCTGGCCGTGACCCACACGTTGGTGCGGTGGGCGTAGTCGGCGAGCGCATCGAGGTTGTTCATCTTGATGGGGTCTTCGTACCAGAACGGATCGAACTGCTCGAGCGCCCCGGCGATGCGGATGGCGGCCGGCAGCTGCCACATGGAGTGGAACTCCACGTGGATGTCCATGCGGTCGCCCACGGCCTTGCGGATCTTCTCGAACGGCTTGAGCGCCTTCTTCAGGTCGGCGTTCGAGATGTAGGCGCCGTTGGAGGCCTCGGCGGCGGTGTCGAAGGGCCAGATCTTCATGCCGCTGATGCCCATGTCGAGCAGGCTCTCGGCCAGTTCACCCGCGTCGTTCAGGAAACCGTGCAGGTCCTCGTAGGGCCGCTTCTTGCGGTCGAGCTTCGCGGGCAGGCCGAAGTTGCCCGTGTCCTGGGTGGGCTTGGCGCGAACGTACTGGTAGCCCGCGCAGGTGTTGTAGACGCGCACCTTGTCGCGGCAGGCGCCGCCGAGCAGCTGGTGGATGGGCTGGCCGGTGACCTGTCCGAACAGGTCCCAGAGCGCGATGTCGATGGCGGAGAAGGCGCGCATCTCCGCGCCGACGCTGTTGAAGCCCAGGTAGGTGTTGAGGAAGTGGTGCGAGATGCGGTCGATCTCGAGCGGGTTGCGACCCAGCAGCCACGGAGCGCAGGTCTCGTGGATGTGGGCGGCCACGGGGGCCACGGCGTAGAAGGTCTCGCCCAGGCCCACCACGCCCTCGTCGGTGTGGATGTGCACCCACAGCAGGTTCGGGAACTCGGCGAGCTGGATGGTCTCGACGGCGGTGATCTTCATGGTTTTCCCCCCGGCATTCGCATTCGACGGGAGCGGATCATACAGCCCGCCGCGACTGCCTCCGCCGTGCAGCCGCTGCTTCGCCGATCGCCGCGAGGCGCACCGAGCGGTGGTGCGCGGCAGCCGCGTGCCCGGCTCAGCCCTCCGCCCGCACCGGCTCCACCAGGATCTCCACCCGACGGTTCGACTGCCGACCGGCCTCGGACCTGTTGCTGGCCACGGGCTCGGACTCGCCCTTGCCGATGGCCTCGAGGCGAGCGGGGTTGACGTTGCGCGAGCGGAAGTAGTCCGCCACCGCCTGCGCCCGGCGGCGCGACAGGTCGAGGTTGAACTCCTTCGAGCCCTCGGCATCGGTGTGCCCGACGATGGTGAGCGTGGTCTTGCCGTAGCGCGTCACCACTTCCGCGAGACGGTCCATGGTGGGCCTGAAGGCCGACTTGATGTCGGCGGATCCGGTGTCGAAGGCGGTCTGGTTGGTCATGGTGATGCGGATCACGTCACCCGGCAGCTTCTCCACCCGGGCGTTGCCGGCCTGGCGTTCCTTCGCGAGGTTCTTCTCCAGGTCCTGCTTCTGGCTGTCCATGTAGGCGCCGATGGCGCCGCCGGCGAGGCCGCCGCCCACGGCACCGATGAGCGCGCCCTTGCCCTTCTTGTCCGAAACCGCCGCGCCCACCACGGCACCGCCCACGGCGCCGATGATGGCGCCCTTCTCGGCATTGGTCATGCCGCGCTTGCCGTCCGCGGCGCCGCCGCTGGAGGCACAGCCGGTGATCAGGGAGGAGGTGGACAGGGAACAGGCGAGCAGCAGGCTGAGGGTGCGGTTCATGGGACGCGATTCCGATGGGGCGCGCGGGTGCCGCGCGCGACGAGGCGCCAGGATGCAAGGGGCATGCCGCAGGCGCGCTGTCGTCGCGCGGTGACAAGGCCGCGTGCCGCGAATACCATCGCACGCCTCCTTCCAGATCCCGGGACTGCATCATGAGCCATGCCCCCACCGTCCGCCCCCGCCGCAGCCTGCTGTTCGTGCCGGCGCTGCGCCCCGACCGCTACCTCAAGGCCCTGGATGCAGGCTCGGACATCGTGTGCATCGACATGGAGGACGCCACGCCGCTCGACCGCAAGGACGAGGGCCGCGGCCTCGCGCTGCCGCTGTTCGCGCAGGACAGCCACCCGCACGTGGAGCGCATGGCGCGCATCAATGCCCTGTCCACCTACCACGGCCTGAAGGACCTGCAGGCGCTGGTGGAGTCGGCCGCGCCGCCCCCGTCCATCATGATCCCCAAGGTCCGCAGCGCCGAGGAGATCCAGCTCGTGGAGAACCTGCTCTCGGCGGGCCCGGCGCGGGCGATCCGCTTCTGCGTCATCGTGGAGACCAACCAGGGCCTGGAGCGTGCCGTGGAGATCGCGAAGTCCAGCAGCCGCATCGATTCCATGATCCTGGGGGCGGTGGACCTGAGCGCGGAGCTGCGCTGCACGAAGGCCTGGGAGCCGCTGCTCTACGCGCGCTCGCGCCTGGTGCACGCGGCTGCCAGTGCCGGCATCGACCTGCTCGACGTGCCTTACCTGAATCTCGACGACGCCGA
>CAZXJW010000421.1:0-2513 GCA_964641005.1 uncultured Rhodocyclaceae bacterium | reverse complement strand
CATCTTGTCCATCACCTGGTTGCAGCCGTCGATGCAGGCGGCGCAGCCGATGCACTCGTACTGCAGCCCGTTGCGGATGTCGATGCCCGTGGGGCAGACCTGCACGCAGATGCCGCAGTCGACGCACGCGCCCAGCCCCTTCGACTTCGGATCCACCGACTTCGCCCGCGCGCCGCGCGGTTCGCCGCGCTCGCGGTCGTAGGTGATGACCAGCGTGTCGGGGTCGAACATCACGCCCTGGAAGCGGGCATAGGGGCACATGTACTTGCACACCTGCTCGCGCATCCAGCCGGCGTTGCCGTAGGTGGCGAAGCCGTAGAACAGCATCCAGAACGTCTCCCACGGCCCCGTCGAGAAGCCGGTCACGTCCTGGGCGAGCTGGCGGATGGGCGTGAAGTAGCCCACGAAGGTGAAGCCCGTCCACAGCGCCAGCGCGATCCAGAGGCCGTGCTTGGTGGCCTTCAGGCGCAGCTTGCGGGCGTCCAGCGGGCCCTTGTCGAGCTTCATGCGCGCGTTGCGGTCGCCCGCGACCTTGCGCTCGATCCACAGGAAGATCTCGGTGTACACCGTCTGCGGACAGGTGGAGCCGCACCACACCCGCCCGGCCACCGCGGTGAACAGGAACAGCGAATACGCCGACAGGATCAGGATCACCGTCAGGTAGACGATGTCCTGGGGCCAGAAGACCAGGCCGAAGATGTAGAACTTGCGGCTGGCGATGTCGAACAGCACCGCCTGCCGCCCGTTCCATTGCAGCCAGGCGGCGCCGTAGAACGCCGCCTGGGTGAGGAACACGAACAGCCAGCGCGCGGTGGCGAAGTGCCCCGTGACCGCCCGGGGGTAGATCTTCCTGCGGACCTCGTAGAGCGACTGCTCGACGCTGTCCTCGGCGGCCTCCGGGCCCTTCACCCGCATGTCCATCGCGCCCTGCTCCGTGTTGCCCACCTAGCGATGCCGCCGCTTCACTTCGACGTCGTGTTGGAGAGGCTCCACACGTAGGCAGCGAGGATGTGGGTCTTCGGCTCGCCGAGGAAATCCTTCCACGCCGGCATGTGGCCGCTGCGGCCCTTGGTGATGGTCTCGATGATCGCGGTCTCGCCGCCGCCGTACAGCCAGGTCTCGTCGGTGAGGTTGGGCGCGCCGAGACCCGGATTGCCCTTGCCCTCCGCGCCGTGGCAGGCGGCGCAGTTCTGCGCGAAAAGCTCCTTGCCCCGGCCGGCACGCAGCTCGTCGTGGGTCTTCCCCGACAGCGACAGCACGTGGTGGGCCACGTCCTTGGTGCCCTCGGCCCCGAGCGCCGCGGCGAGCGCCGGCATCATGCCCTGGCGGCCGTTCAGGATCGTGGCCTTGATGGCATCGGGCTCGCCGCCGTAGAGCCAGTCGCCGTCGGTGAGGTTGGGAAAGCCGCGGCTGCCGCGGGCATCCGAGGCATGGCACTGGGCGCAGTAGTTGAGGTAGAGGCGCTGTCCGATCTCGCGCGCCTCCGGGTCGGCCGCCACCTGCTTCATGTCCATGGCGGCGTAGCGGTCGAACACCGGGCCGAACTTCGCAGCGGCCTTCTTCTGCTCGTCGTCGTACTGGCCCTGCGAGGACCAGTTGTAGATGCCGTTCCAGATGCCCAGTCCGGGATAGAGGACCACGTAGATCGCCCCGAACACCAGCGTGATGTAGAACAGCCACATCCACCACTTCGGCAGCGGGTTGTTGTATTCCTCGAGGTCGCCGTCCCAGACGTGCCCCATGGTCTCGACGCTGGAACCGGACACCCGCTTGCCCGACAGCGCCTTGAGGAAGATGCCGCAGCCGATGATGCTCACCACCGTGATGACGGCGACGAACAGGCTCCAGAAACCGGATGTGAAGTCGCTCATTTGCCCTTACCCCTGGCTGCGCCGGCCGGCCGCGTGGCCGCCCAGCGGTTGATCGTCGTCGAGGGCGATGCGTGCATCCTCCTCGAAGCGTTGCCGGCGCTTGGGCCCGTAGGCCCACCAGACGATGCCCATGAAGGCCAGGAACATCACCACGGTCATGCCGGCGCGGATCATGTTGACGGTCTCTTCCATCGCGTCACCTCACGTTCTTGAGGGCCGTTCCGAGGCCCTGCAGGTAGGCGATGAGGGCGTCCTGCTCGGTCTTGCCGGCCAGTTCCTCCTTCGCCTTGCCGATCTGCTCGTCGGTGTAGGGCACGCCCACCACGCGCAGGGCGCGCATCTTCGCCTCGATGTCCGAGGCGTCCGCCGGGGTGCTCGCCAGCCACGGATAGGCCGGCATGTTCGACTCCGGCACCACGTCGCGCGGGTTGTTGAAGTGCAGCCGGTGCCACTCGTCGCTGTAGCGCCCCCCCACCCGGTGCAGGTCGGGTCCGGTGCGCTTGCTGCCCCACTGGAAGGGGTGGTCGTAGACGTACTCCCCGGCCACCGAGTAGTGGCCATAGCGCTCGGTCTCGGCGCGGAACGGCCGCACCATCTGCGAGTGGCAGTTGTAGCAGCCCTCGCGGATGTAGACGTCGCGGC
>CAZXJW010000420.1:0-2533 GCA_964641005.1 uncultured Rhodocyclaceae bacterium | reverse complement strand
CCGGTGGTGGCCATCTACTCCACCTTCCTGCAGCGCGGCTACGACCAGCTCATCCACGACGTGTGCATCCAGAACCTGCCGGTGCTGTTCGCCCTCGACCGCGGCGGCATCGTGGGCGCCGACGGGCCCACCCACCACGGCGCCTTCGACCTGTCCTACCTGCGCTGCCTGCCGAACATGGTGGTGATGGCGCCCGCCGACGAGGACGAGTGCCGCCAGATGCTCTACACGGCCTTCACCCTCGACGGCCCCACCGCCGTGCGCTACCCGCGCGGCAGCGGCCCCGGCGCGGCCATCCAGGCGCAGATGACGGCCCTGCCCGTGGGCAAGGCGGTGGTGCGGCGGCGCGGCTCCGGCCGCGTGGCGATCCTCGCCTTCGGCTCGATGCTGGGGCCGGCGCTGGCCGCCGCCGAGGCCCTGGATGCCACCGTGGCCAACATGCGCTTCGTGAAGCCGCTGGACGAGGCCCTGGTGGCCGAGCTGGCCGCCGGCCACGAACTGCTGGTCACGGTGGAGGAGAACGCCCTGGACGGCGGTGCCGGCAGCGCCGTCCTGGAGGCGCTGGCGCGCCTGAAGCTCGCGAACCCGGTGCTGCGCCTGGGCCTGCCCGATGCGTTCGTGGAGCACGGTGACCAGGCCCAGCTGCTGTCCCTGTGCGGCCTGGACGCCGCCGGCATCCGCAGGTCCGTCGAGGCGCGGCTGCACCGCTGAGGGCCGCCGCGGGGAGGCCCGCGGCTATAATCCGGGTCCAGCCACGCGAGGAATACCCTCATGAATTCCCCGGACAAGTTCGTCATTCCCGACGTGCAGAGCACGGCCGACACGCGCCAGCTCGCCATCGACCAGGTCGGGATCAAGTCCATCCGCCACCCGGTGCGCGTGCGCGACCGCAGCGGCGGGGTGCAGCACACGGTGGCGAACTTCAACATGTACGTGCACCTGCCCCACAACTTCAAGGGCACGCACATGTCGCGCTTCGTGGAGATCCTCAACAGCCACGAGGGCGAGATCTCGGTGGAGTCCTTCGAGGACATGCTGCGCCACATGGTCAAGCGCCTCGAGGCCGAGGCCGGCCACATCGAGATGACCTTCCCGTACTTCATCGACAAGGCCGCCCCGGTGTCCGGGGTGCGCAGCCTGATGGACTACGAGGTCACCATCACCGGCGAGCTCTCCGCGGGGGGCTACGTGCAGAGCATGACCGTGGTGGTGCCCGTCACCAGCCTGTGCCCGTGCTCCAAGAAGATCTCCGACTACGGCGCCCACAACCAGCGCTCCCACGTCACCCTCACGGTGGAGACGCGCGGCTTCGTCTGGATCGAGGAGCTGGTGCGGGTGGCGGAGGAGGAGGCCTCCTGCGAGCTCTACGGCCTGCTCAAGCGCCCCGACGAGAAGTACGTCACCGAGCGCGCCTACGACAACCCGAAGTTCGTGGAGGACATGGTGCGCGACGTGGCCGGGCGCCTGCAGTCCGATGCGCGCGTGGTGCGCTTCGTGGTGGAGAGCGAGAACTTCGAGTCCATCCACAACCACAGCGCCTACGCGCTGATCCGGGGCCGGGGCGCGGCGGCCTGAGCGCAGCCCTCGTGCGGTGCCGCTGCGCGGCGGCCGCCCCTGCCTCAGAAGCGCTGCATCATCGTGAGCGTGCTGCCCTCGTGGCGCAGGTCCAGGCGCCCGAGGAAGCTCATGCCCAGCAGCACGAAGGGCATGTCGCTCGAGTCGTGCACCACGCCGTCCACGTTGGTCATGGCGATGTTGCCGACCTTGACCGAGTCGAGCTTCACCCGCCACACCGTGGCCAGGCCGTTGGCCGTGTTGCTGTAGCCCTGCTCGCCCTTGAGGAAGTTGATGCCCAGCCGCCGCGCGTCCGAGGCGCCCATGGACACCATGGTGGCCCCGGTGTCCACCATGAACTTCACCGGGGCGCCGTTGATGCTCCCCGTGGTCATGTAGTGCCCGGAGCCGTCGGCCACCAGGGTGACGCGCGGCTTCGCGCCGCCGGCGAAGCTGGTGGAGATGGCCGACTGCCCCATGCCCAGGGTGCGGCGCTTGCCGTCGATCTCGAGCACCGCCTGGTCGGCGGTGGCACTGATGAGCTTCACGCCGCCGGGGCCGGTTTCCCCGGCGGAAAGCGTCTTCGGGCGGCCGCCGTCCACCACCACGATGGCCTTGCCCGGGAACAGCCCGACCACGTTCACTTCCGTGGCGCCCGCGCCCGCGACGCATAGCCACAGCGCGGCGGCTGCCATACCATGAAACGCCTTGGAAACTGACGAACCGCGAGATATGAAGCCCGTTGCCATCTTTCGCTATTCCCCCACGGAAGGTCCGGGACACTTCGCCGAGCATCTCGATGCACGGAATGTGCCTTGGAAACTGCTGGCCGTCGACCGAGGCGAGCCGGTTCCCGCGTCGCCCTCGGGGTATGCCGGCCTGGTGCTCATGGGCGGACCCATGAGCGTCAACGACGACCTGCCGTGGATCCCGCCGGTGCTGGCACTCGTTCGGCAGGCGGTCGCCGACGGGGTTCCCG
>CAZXJW010000419.1:0-2539 GCA_964641005.1 uncultured Rhodocyclaceae bacterium | reverse complement strand
CGCTGCCCCGCCGCGGCCCTCGCCGCCGCCTCGATGTCCGAACGCCAGCGGTCGATGCCGGGCAGCACCAGGAAGCGCAACCCCAGAACCGCGAGGGCGAACAGCAGCCCCGCCGTCACCACGAGCGCGGTCAGCACGCGATAGGCGTGGACGGTCAGGCGCAGCGCAAAGTGGATATGGTGGCGACGGAACAATTCGGGATCCCGATGGCGGCGGCCGCGGCGGCCCTACAATCGGAGCCGCGCCATCGCCTGCCAGGCAACGTTCGACGGGTGAGCGGGTGCACCGCGACGACTGCCCCGGCGGCATGGGCCGGCGCGCGCGGACACCGGCAATCGCTCGAGTTTACCCTGTCACCCCCTCCACGCCCCAGCCAGTCCGTGTCCTCCGAAGATCCGCTGCAGCTTGCCGCCCGGCTGTCGGGATGGGCCCGGCGCGTTCTGGCCCGGGATCCCGCGCTGCTCGATCCCGCCTCCCTGGCCGCGCCTTACGCCCGCGAGCGCATGTGCGCCGAGATCGAGGCCGAGGCACCTGCCGACGAACCGGCACTCGCTCGCACCCTGCGCCGGCTGCGCACCCGCGTGATGCTGCACGTCATGGCCCGCGACCTCGCCGGCCTCGCAACACTCGAGGAGGTGACCGCCAGCATCACGGCACTGGCGGAATGCGCCATCGCCGCGGCCGTGACGCGGCTGGAGGCCTGGATGGAGCCCGACTTCGGGGTGCCCCGCGCGCCGGGCGGCGCTCGCCAGCACCTGATGGTGGTGGGCATGGGCAAGCTCGGCGGCGGCGAACTCAACGTCTCATCGGACGTGGACCTGGTGTTCGTCTATCCGGAGGAGGGCGAGACCGACGGCGCGCGCACCCTGTCCTGCCACGAGTACTTCGTGCGCCTGGGCCGGCGCCTCATCGCCGCCCTGCACGAGCCCACCGGGGACGGATTCGTGTTCCGCGTGGACATGCGGCTGCGCCCCTACGGCGACAGCGGCCCGCTGGCGGTGAGCCTGGAGATGCTGGAGACCTACTTCGCCACCCAGGGCCGCGCCTGGGAACGCTATGCGTGGGTGAAGGGACGCGCCCTCACCGGCGATGCGCAGCAGGCCCTCATGCAGGTGGTCACGCCATTCGTGTTCCGCCGCTACCTCGACTTCAGCACCATCCAGTCCATGCGCGAACTGCACGCCCAGATCCGTGCCGAGGTGAACCGTCGCGACATGGCCGACAACGTCAAGCTCGGGCGTGGCGGCATCCGCGAAGTGGAGTTCACGGCCCAGGTGTTCCAGCTGGTGCGCGGCGGCCGCGACCCGGGCCTGCAGGTGCGTCCGACACTCGCGGCACTGCACGCCGTCGCGGCGCGCGGCTGGCTGCCCGCGGAGGCGCGCGACGAACTCGAGGCGGCCTACCGGTTCCTGCGCGATCTCGAGCACCGGCTCCAGTACCTCGAGGACCAGCAGACCCAGACGCTGCCCGCCGGCGAGGAGGACAGGGCCCGCGTGGCCGAGGCCATGGGATTCGCCGGCTGGGATGGCCTGCTCGCGGCGCTCGCGGCACACCGGCAGCGCGTGGAGCGCCATTTCGACGGGCTGTTCGCCGGGGACGCCGCGGTCCCGGGCGAGGATCCCCTGGACGAACTCGCCTCGGCCCGGGCCGGGGCCGAGCGCGTGGAGGGGGCGCTGGCGGCGCTGGGCTTCGAGGACCCCGCGGCGCTGATCGAGCGGGTCGCCCAGCTGCGCGCCAGCGCGCGCTTCAAGCGCATGGCCGCCTCGGGACAGGCACGGGTGGACCGGCTTCTGCCGCGGCTGGCGCGCGCCGCCGCAGCCCACCCGCCTCGCGACCTGACGTTCGAGCGCCTGCTGGGCCTGGTGGAGAGCATCGGGCGGCGCGAGTCCTACCTGGCACTGCTGCTCGAGTACCCCGCGGCCCTGGCGGCCGTGGCGCGGCTGGTGTCGCTGTCGGCCTGGGCCTGCGACTACCTTGCCCGCCACCCCGTGCTGCTGGACGAACTGATCGACCCGCGCGAACTGGCCGAACCGGACTGGCCGGCCCTGGAGGCCGCGCTGCGCGACGGCCTCGCCGCCGAACCGGCCGCCACCGACCGGCAGATGGACCTGCTGCGCCAGTTCCAGCACGCCCAGACCTTCCGGCTGCTGGTGCTGGATCTCTCGGGCCGGCTGTCGCTTGAGCGGCTCTCCGACCACCTGAGCGAACTGGCCGACGTGGTGCTGCGCCGCGTGCTCGACTGCGCCTGGCCCCAGCTGCGCACCCGCCACCGGGAGCAGCCGCGCTTCGCCGTGATCGGCTACGGCAAGCTCGGCGGCAAGGAGCTGGGCTACGCCAGCGACCTCGACCTGATCTTCCTGCACGACGACCCCGCCACCGAGGCTCCCGAGGCATACGCGC
This sequence comes from uncultured Rhodocyclaceae bacterium, assembly GCA_964641005.1. GTDB lineage: Bacteria > Pseudomonadota > Gammaproteobacteria > Burkholderiales. Next base: position 139 of record CAZXJW010000419.1, on the reverse strand, counting down.
GGCTCGCCCAGCGCATCAACACCTGGCTCACCAGCCACACGGGCGCGGGCACGCTCTACGAGACCGACCTGCGCTTGCGGCCCGACGGCGCCAGCGGCCTGCTGGTGAGCACCCTCGAGGCGTTCGGGGAGTACCAGCG
>CAZXJW010000418.1:0-2544 GCA_964641005.1 uncultured Rhodocyclaceae bacterium | reverse complement strand
CCTCACGCCCCGTGCTCGTGCGCCTGCCCGCAGGCAACATCGTCGGCCTCGTGCGTGGCTCCGATTCCCAGACCAGGACCATCGACCCACCCAACAACACCGCCTCGGCGGCCGGCAGGCGCCTGTCCTGGCGCGAGGTCGTCCAGTAGCGGGCCCGGGCCGGGTAAACCCCGGCGGCCCGGCAGGCGTTGAGAGTTCCGTCGTTCAGTAGCAGCCCTCGAGCTGCCGCAGCGACCAGCCCCCGCCTCGGCGGGGGCTTTCCTTTTCTGCGCGGCGGAAGCGCTCAGGCGGAGGCGAGCGCCCTGGGCAGGGGGAAGGTCACGTCCTCGGTGATGCCCGAGACCTCCTCGACGGTGGCCGCCCCCAGTGCCAGGAGTCGTTCCACCACCTGGCGAACGAGGATCTCCGGCGCCGAGGCGCCGGCGGTCACGCCGATGCGCTCGCGTCCCGCCACCCAGGCGGGATCGAGGTGGCCGGCATCGTCGAGCATGAAGGCCGGCACCCCCACGTTCTCGGCCACTTCGCGCAGCCGGTTGGAGTTGGAGGAATTCGGCGAACCCACCACGATCACCACGTCGCATTGCCGCGCCAGCGTCTTCACGGCGCCCTGGCGGTTCTGAGTGCCGTAGCAGATGTCATCCTTCTTCGGGCCGACAATGGCCGGGAAGCGTCGCCGCAGCGCGTCGATGACGGCCTGGGCGTCGTCCACGGACAGCGTGGTCTGCGTGACGTAGGCAAGATTGGACGGATCGCGCACCTCGAGGCACGCCACGTCCTGGGGTGTCTCCACCAGGTGCATGCCGCCGGCGGACTGGCCCATGGTGCCCTCCACCTCGGGATGGCCGCGATGGCCCACCATCACCACCTCGCGCCCGCCGGAGCGCAGCTTGCCGACCTCCACGTGCACCTTGGTGACCAGCGGGCAGGTGGCGTCGAAGACGCGGAATCCGCGCGCGTCCGCCTCCTCGCGCACGGCCTTCGACACGCCGTGGGCGCTGAACACCAGGGTGGCCCCCACCGGCACCTCGGCGAGGGATTCCACGAACACCGCGCCCTTGGCGCGCAGGTCCTCCACCACGTAGCGGTTGTGCACCACCTCGTGGCGCACGTAGATGGGCGCGCCGTGCTGCTGCAGGGCACGCTCCACGATCTCGATGGCACGGTCGACGCCGGCGCAGAAACCGCGCGGATTCGCGAGCAGGACCTTCATTTCCCACCTCCTTCGAGGGGCCTTTCCGCCGGGACGGGGCTGCGGCGGGGCCCGGCGAAGCTGTCGAGCACCAGCAGCGCCGCGCCCACGGTGATGGCGGAGTCGGCCACGTTGAATGCAGGCCAATAGTACGGGCCGGCGTGGAAGTGCAGGAAGTCCACCACGGCCCCCAGCATCACCCGGTCGATCACGTTGCCCACCGCCCCGCCCAGGATGAGACCCAGGGCGGCCGAGAACAGCGCCTTGTCGCGATGGCGCAGCAGCAGCACCGAGACCACCACCGAGGCCACGGCCGCCACCGCCACGAAGAACCAGCGCTGCCAGCCGGGGGCATCGGACAGGAAGCTGAAGGCCGCGCCCGGATTGAACACCAGCACCAGGTCGAAGAAGAAGGTCACGGGGACGGAATCGCCGTACCTCAGGTGCTGCTGCACCACGTGCTTGGTGAGCTGGTCCGCCGCCACCACCACGGCGGCGAGCGCGAACCAGCGCAGCGCGGCGCTACGCGGCGGCACGCGCCTCGCCCTCGCCGTACAGGTTGGCGGTGCAGCGCCCGCACAGTTCCGGATGGGCCGGGTCGTGCCCCGTGTCCTCGCGCCAGTGCCAGCAGCGCCCGCACTTGCGATGCCCGCTGGCGGTCACCTGGACGTACTCGGCGTCGGCCGCGTCCACCTCCACCACCGTGCTCTTCGAGACGATCAGCACGAAGCGCAGGTCCTCGCCCAGGCTCGCGGCGGCCGCGTGGCGGTGGCCGTGCAGCGCGATCTCCACCTCGGCCTGGAGCGAGGAGCCGATCTCGGCCGAGGCGCGCACCTCCTCGAGACGCTTCTGCACGTCGGCGCGCACCTCGCGCAGCGTGCTCCACTTGTCGGCCAGCGCCTCGCGCTGCGCCACGGCGGGCAGCTCGTACCAGGTGTGCAGGAACACGCTGTCGTCGGCGCGGCCCGTGAAGAAGCCCCAGGCCTCCTCGGCGGTGAAGGCGAGGATGGGCGCCATCAGCCGCAGCAGCGCGTGGGTGAGATGCCAGAGCGCCGACTGCGCCGAGCGCCGGGCGGCGCTGTCGCGCCCGGCGGTGTACAGGCGGTCCTTGAGGATGTCGAGGTAGAAGCCGCCGAGCTCCTCGGAGCAGAAGGTCTGCAGCCGCTGGGCCACCACGTGGAACTCGTAGCGGTCGTAGGCGGCCTCGAGCGTCTCCTGGAGCTCGTGGGCGAGCACCAGCGCGTAGCGGTCGATCTCGAGCATGCGCCCGGGCTCCACCATCTGCGTGGCGGCGTCGAAGTCGGAAACGTTGGCGAGCAGGAAGCGCAGCGTGTTGCGGATGCGCCGGTAGCTTT
>CAZXJW010000417.1:0-2546 GCA_964641005.1 uncultured Rhodocyclaceae bacterium | reverse complement strand
GATCCCTTCAGCCTGCTCCTCTACAGCAGCCGGGCGGAGGACTTCCAGGCCATCGAGGCCCAGCGCGCCCGAGGTCTCGACATCGGCACCGCGATCGACGCCGTCCTCGAACAGAGGAGCCGCCAGGCATGAACGTGCGCCTGGTGCTCTTCAGCGCAATCGCGCTCACCGCGCTGGCTGTCGCTGCGGTGCCGCTCGCCCTCCAGCAACTCCGAACCCTACAACCGAAGTTCGCCGTCCTCGACGTGACGGAGCTCTACCGCCTCAAGGAAGCGCAGATCACCGCGAACCTCGTCCAGCGCGACGCGGACCCGGCCACCCGCGAGCGGCTGCTCGTGGCCGCCGCGCAGTTCCACCAGGACCTGCAGGCGCTCCTGCGCGAGCTTCCGAAGGAATGTCACTGCATCGTGCTGAACCGCGCGGCACTGCTGGGAAGTGAAACAGAAGTGAATGACATGACGCTTCTGGCCCGCCAGCGCCTGGGACTGTGACCATGCGTCCGAACCAAAAGCGCGCCCTGCAGTTCGCGACCGCAGCAGCACTGATCACCGGTGCGATCGCCTTCCAGCGCAGCTACACCTTCGGGCTCAACCTCACGCCCAGCCTGCCCGGCACGGTCTTCCTCATCCACAAGGGCGAGCCCGTGAGCCGGGGCGATCTCGTCGCCTTCCGCTGGGCGGGCGGCGGCCCCTACCCGGCCGGCGCCACCTTCGTGAAGCGGCTGGTGGGTCTGCCAGGCGACACCGTCGACCGAATCGGCCGCGCCGTCTTCGTGAATGCCTCGCCCTACGGCGTGCTGAAACAGAAGTCCCGATCCGGCAAGCCTCTTGCGCCGGGCCCCACGGGGACCCTCCCTGCCGATCGGTTCCACGTCTACGCGCCCCACCCGGACAGCCTCGACTCGCGATACGCGCTCACCGGCTGGATCTCGCGCGCCCAGATCATCGGCAAGGCCCATGCGCTGTTCTGAACGCATTGCCACGACCGTACTGGCGCTGACCCTCGCCGCCAGCCTCACCGTACGCGCCGAAGACCTCGGCACCCTGGGTCCCGTCTACCCCGTCGCCGAGCCCGACCTCCTGCAGGTCATCCACGCGAATCTCGCCAAAGCGCAGGCCGACGGCCGCCTGAAGCGGCTCCAGGACGAAGCGACGCGCCGCATCCGTGCCCATATCGAAACACCGCCACCGCTACCCGGCCTCGCCCGCACGCACGCCCCGAGGCACTTCCACTGGGATCCCACCATCGCCATCACCGAAGCCGTGCTGGACGCGGAGGGCCGCACCGTGATTCCCGCTGGGACCCACATCAACCCACTTCAAACGGTCCGCCTGTCGAAGCGTCTGGTTTTCCTAGACGGGCGCGACAACGCGCAAGTCCGCGCCGTCGAGACCCACTGGAAGCGCGGCGAGAAGCTGCTGCCCATCCTCACCGCCGGCAGTCCCACCCAGCTCGCCCGCCGCTGGCGGCGGCTGGTCTTCTTCGACCAGGGCGCCCACCTGACCCAACGGTTCGGCATCACTCAGATCCCGGCCGTCGTCCGTCAGGACGGCCCGCGGCTACGCATCGACGAGGTGAAATCGCTGGAGGTGTTGCCGTGATGGCGAAACTGCTCCGCAGCGCCGCAGCTGCGGCCGTACTCCTGCTCGCAGCGAACGCCCATGCTCAGAACGCGCTTTGCCATGGCCGCTTCGCGAACCCGATCACGGACCTCTGCTGGCGGTGTCTCTTTCCGCTGTCGCTGGGGGCGGTGCCGCTCATGTCCAGCACGCCCGCCGATACGCCGAACCCGCCGGTTCCCGTGTGCGCCTGTCCGAACCCGCCCAAGGTGGGACTCACCATCGGCTTCTGGGAACCGGTGCGCATGGTGGACGTCACCCGCGTGCCCTTCTGCCTCGTGGGCTTGGGCTTCGGTCTCGATCTGCCATTGCCCGCACCACGCGGGGCGCAGGTCATGCACGACAGCCAGACCCGCACGAGCTTCTACCAGGTGCACTGGTACATGAACCCGGTGCTCGACTGGCTCGAAGTCCTGCTCGACTTCCCCTGCCTGGAAAAAGGCGCCCTCGATATCGCCTACTTGACCGAGTTCGACCCGCTCTGGAACGACGACGAACTGGCCGCGATCCTGGAGCCCGAGGCGGTCCTCTTCGCGAACCCCATCGCTAAGGCCGCCTGCGCCGCCGACTGCGTCGCAGCCACCGCGCACCTGCCCATCCCGGGACTCTTCTGGTGTGCGGGCTGCCAGGGCTCCACCTACCCCATGACCGGCCACGCCACCACGCACATCGGCGGCATCCAGGCCGCCATGCTGCTCACCCAGCGCATGACCGCGAAGATGCACCGTCAGCTGCTCACCTTCGAGACCGGCGGACCGCTCGCGCTGTGCTCCCCGTATCCACAACCCATCCCGGACCGGTCCCACTACCGCACCCAGCTCGTCTATCCGATCCCTGACACGGGTATCGGCACCGGCGCGTGTTGCCACCCCTTCGGCCGCAGCGCGATCCTGTGTGGCGCCGGCAAGTCCTTCCCGGTGAACGGCG
>CAZXJW010000416.1:2005-2558 GCA_964641005.1 uncultured Rhodocyclaceae bacterium | reverse complement strand
GCGCAAGCTCCAGGAGCAGTCCATGGCCAAGCTCGGTGAGAACCCGATGCTCAACAACGAGACCTGGACCCAGTTCGTGAAGATGCAGGGTCCCGCCATCCAGGGCCTGATGAGCACCTACCTCGAACAGAGCGCCAACACCTTCGTGGAGATGCAGCAGCAGCTGCAGAAGCAGACGCGCAACATGTTCACGGGGTTCCCCTTCGCGCCCTTCGGCACCATGCCCGGCACCCCGGGCCCCGACGACACCAAGAAGTGACGCCGCGCCGGCCCCGGCCGGCGCCCGCCCCATGAAGCAACGACCCGCCCCCGCGCCCTCCGTGGGCTTCGTCTCGCTCGGCTGTCCCAAGGCCCTGGTGGACTCCGAGCGCATCCTCACCCAGCTGCGCGCCGAGGGCTACGGCATCGTGCCCCGCTACGAGGACGCCGACCTGGTGGTGGTCAACACCTGCGGCTTCATCGACTCGGCGGTGCAGGAGTCGCTCGGCGCCATCGGCGAGGCGCTGCGCGAGAACGGCAAGGTCGTGGTCACCGGTTGCCTGGGCGCCAAGGG
>CAZXJW010000416.1:0-1995 GCA_964641005.1 uncultured Rhodocyclaceae bacterium | reverse complement strand
ACCGAGGCCGTGATGGCGGCGGTGCACGCCCACCTGCCCAAGCCCCACGACCCGTTCACCGACCTGGTGCCGCCGCAGGGCGTGAAGCTCACGCCGAAGCACTACGCCTACCTGAAGATCTCCGAGGGCTGCAACCACCGCTGCACCTTCTGCATCATCCCCTCCATGCGCGGCGACCTGGTGAGCCGCCCCGTGGGCGAGGTGCTGCAGGAGGCCGAGAACCTGGTGCGCGCGGGCGTCAAGGAGCTGCTGGTGATCTCCCAGGACACCAGCGCCTACGGCGTGGACGTGAAGTACCGCTCCGGGTTCTGGAAGGGCCGGCCCGTGAAGACGCGCATGACCGAGCTCGTGCAGTCGCTGGCGAGCCTCGGCGCCTGGGTGCGCCTGCACTACGTCTATCCGTATCCGCACGTGGACGAGGTGGTGCCGCTGATGGCCGAGGGCCGGCTGCTGCCGTACCTGGACGTGCCCTTCCAGCACGCCAGCCCGCGCATCCTCAAGCTCATGAAGCGCCCCGCCAGCGCCGAGGACAACCTGGCGCGCATCCGCGCCTGGCGCGAGATCTGCCCCGACATCACCATCCGCTCCACCTTCATCGCCGGCTTCCCCGGCGAGACCGAGGCCGAGTTCGCCGAGCTGCTCGCCTTCCTCGAGGAGGCCGAGCTCGACCGCGTGGGCTGCTTCGCCTACTCGCCGGTGGAAGGCGCCGCCGCCAACGCCCTGCCCGACCCGGTGCCTGCCGAGGTACGGGAGGAGCGCCGCCGCCGCTTCATGGAGACCCAGGCGCGCATCTCCGCGCGCCGGCTGCAGCGCCACGTGGGTCGCGAGATGGAGGTGATCGTGGACAAGGTGGACGGCAATGCCGCCGTCGCCCGTGGCCCCGGTGACGCCCCCGAGATCGACGGACGGGTGCTGGTGGACAAGGCACGCTGGCTCAAGGTCGGCCAGATCGCCCGGGTGCGCGTGACGCGCGCCGACGACCACGACCTGTTCGCCGAATCCCTGCTGCAGTAGCCGGGCACCGCCGTGAAGCAGCGCCTGCTCGCCTGGGCGAAGCGCATCCGGCAGGACACCCTGGCGCTGTGGTTCGCGGCGCGCCACCCGGACACCCCGCTCGCGCCCAAGCTGCTGGCGCTGTTCCTGGCGGCCTACGCCTTCAGCCCCATCGACCTGATCCCCGACTTCATCCCGGTGCTGGGCTACCTGGACGAGGCCATCCTGCTGCCGCTGGGCATCGCACTGTGCCTGCGCATGATCCCCGAGCCCATCCTCGTGGAGTGCCGCGCGAAGGCTGCCGACTGGTTCGAGGCGCGCCGCGGCAAGCCCTCCAGCCGCTGGGGCGCGGTGTTCATCGTGGCGGTGTGGATCGGGGTGGGCGTCCTGCTCTGGTCGGCGCTGGTGGACTGAGCGCCCGGCGGGCCTACACTGGCGCACCGACTCCCGAAACGGAACCCGCACCGCCATGCCAGCCGCATTGCACACCCTGCCCGCCCACCGCCTCGCCGCCCTGATCCGCGCCCGCAAGCTGGGCAGCCTGGAACTGCTGGACCACTTCCTCGACCGCATCGCCGCCCACGACGGCGTGCTCAAGGCGATATGCGTGCTCGACGCCGAGCGCGCCCGCAGGCGCGCCCGCGCCGCCGACCGCGCGCTCGCGAAGGGCGAGCGCCGCGGCCCGCTGCACGGCCTGCCCATGACGGTAAAGGAGTCCTTCGACGTGGCCGGGCTGCCGACCACCTGGGGCCGCCCCGACCTGAAGGACAACGTGCCCGCCACCAACGCCGCCGCCGTGCAGCGGCTGCTCGACGCGGGCGCGGTGATCTTCGGCAAGACCAACGTGCCCACGCTGCTGGCCGACTGGCAGACCTTCAATCCCCTCTACGGCACGACCAGCAACCCCTGGGACACCACACGCGTGCCCGGCGGCTCCTCGGGCGGCTCGGCCGCCGCCCTGGCCGCCGGCCTCACCAGCCTGGAACTGGGCAGCGACATCGG
>CAZXJW010000415.1:0-2562 GCA_964641005.1 uncultured Rhodocyclaceae bacterium | reverse complement strand
CCCCCGCGGCCACCGGCGCCTGCATGACCACCGCCGGCGTCTGGACCCTCACCGGTCAGACCGAAGTCAACTGCGGCGGCGCCAGCCTGATGTAATCCCCGGCGCGCCGGACTGGGGAGTACGGCGCCCGCCCGACACACGTGATGCAACGACTCCCCGAGACGTCCGCCCGCCCCGCGCGCGGACGTCCTTTTTTTCGGCCCGCGGCGGGCTTCACGCTGGTGGAGATCGCCGTGGTCCTGCTGGTGATCGGCGGGTTCGTGGTGGCCGTGCTCAAGGCCAATGAACTGATCCTTAACGCACGCGTGCGCAAGGCGATCACCGTCCATCACCAGTACCACGCGGCGATCGCGGCGTTCCTCGACCGTTACCACTACCTGCCGGGCGACCATCCCGCCGCCACCATCGAGATCCAGCGGGTGCAGTTCAACGGCAATGGCAACGGCCGCGTGGAGAGCGCCGCAGTGCCGGCCGGTCCGGCCGGCGTGCCGCAGGAGGACCACCTCGCCTGGGAGCATCTCTCCAAGGCCGGAATGATCGACGGTGCCTACGTCCTGGCCCCGGCATCCCCGGAGCTCACGTTCCCGCGCAATCCCTGGGGCGGATACCTGGACTTTGCCTTCGACGCCGCTTACGGGGATTCCGCAGGCACGCCCTCGCCGCGGCACACCCTCAAGACGGGCAACCAGATTCCGGTTGAGGTCGTGTCCGAGATGGACTACAAGATGGACGATGGCAACGCCAAGGCGGGCTCGTTCCAGTTCTCGGCTCATGCACGGGCCGGCGCGCCGCCGGCGATGTCCGGGCCCGGCACGTGCGCGGATGCCACGACCGGCCGCTGGATCACCAACGAGGCCGTGCTCGCGATCAACTGCGGGGCGGCCAGCCTTCTCTGAACGATGCACGACGCGATTCAGGTGACCGCCATGCCCGAATTTGCTCGCCGCCGCCACCATGCGCCGCCACGCCGGTCCAGGGGCATCTCCCTGGTGGAGATCGCGACCCTCACGTTCATTCTCAGCCTCACCCTGGGGGCGGTGATCAAGGGCCAGGAGATGATCCAGAACGCACGCACCCGCGCGGTCATGGCACAGGGCGACAAGCTGCGCTTCGCGGTCCTGGGCTTCCAGGACCGGTTCCGCGCGCTGCCGGGTGACTACCCCGCCGCCACCACGAACCTCTCTGGCGCATCCTTCAACGGCAACGGCAACGGGCAGATCGAGATCTACGCCAGCGACGTGCCGGCCGGTGCGGTCGCCGAGGAGGAAGTGCTCGCCTTCGAGCACCTTTCCAGGTCGGGGTTCGTCAGCGAGCGCTACAACTTCGATGCCGTCAACCTCGCAAGGGCGCTGCCCGCCAACATCTACGGCGGGCTGCTCAGCATGGCCTTCGACAACCAGTACGGCAATCCGGCGGCACCGCCAGGGCGCAAGCACTCGATCAAGTCGGGCAACAACATCCCCGTCGCCGTGGTCGCCGAGATGGACCGCAAGCTCGACGACGGCAACGGCCTGCGAGGCTCCATCCAGTTCACCCGCTACGCCATCACCGGTCAGCTGCCCGCCAGCCCGGGCGCCGCGGGCGCCTGCATCGACGTGGCGGGCAACTGCCTCTTGGCCGCCAATCCCGCCTCGGTCAACTGCGCGGTCGCACTGTTGTTCTGAATCCGTGGCAGCGTGGCTCGCGGTCGGGTCCGCCGGTCCATCGACGCCCTGAGACCGGCACCCCTGCTGCCGAACGAGCACCCGGAAACCTACAGATAGTGAAGTTTCATGCATCATCGCGGGTTTCGAACCTCCGGGAACCCGACGGGCGCAGAGTCTGGATGCACCAAGACGAGAAACAACGCGGCTTCACGCTGGTGGAGATCGCGGTCGTGCTGCTCATCATCGGCCTGCTCGCCGGTGCCGTGCTCGCCAGCCGCGAGCTGATCGACGCCTCCAAGGTCCGCACCCTGATCGCGGAGCTCGACGCGGCCAGGACGGCCTACTACGGCTTCGTCGACCGCTACCGCGGACCGCCCGGCGATTACGCGCGCGCCACCACCGCCATCCCCAATGCCACGGTCAACGGCGACGGCAATGGCCGCGTCGAGCCCCGTGCCGCGGGCGCCCCGGTGGACGAACCCATCGCCGCCTGGGAGCACCTGAGCCGCGCCGGATTCCTCGTCGGCCCCTTCGTCTACATCGAGGGCAACGAGACCGCCAGCAGCGCACCTTCCAGCGCCTTCGGCGCGTTCATGCGCATCGTGAGCGGAGCCGACTATGGTGGAGCGGCGAGCCCTCGCAACAACCTCAATTCCGGCAACTTCATCCCGGCGCGGGTGCTCGCCGAGGCCGACCGGAAGCTCGACGATGGCATCGCCATCACCGGGGTGTTCCGGTTCTCCTCCGTGGGCACCGCCGGCGCCGCACCCGTGCTGTCCCAGTGCGTGCGCGCCAGCGGCCCGGATGCAGGCAGCTGGCAGGTGACGGGCCCGGGCGACAACGGCAACTGCGGAGCCGCCTGGCTGCTCGAGTAAGTCCCGCCCGGCGGCGGCGCGGCCCCCCTCAGGCGTTCAGC
>CAZXJW010000414.1:0-2573 GCA_964641005.1 uncultured Rhodocyclaceae bacterium | reverse complement strand
AACTGCCGATGATGGCGAGAATGATGTCCTTGGCGGTGACGCCCGTGCCGAGCCGGCCCTCGACGGCGATCTGCATCGCCTTCGACTTCTTCATCACCATGCACTGGGTGGCGAGCACGTGCTCGACCTCGGTGGTGCCGATGCCGAAGGCGAGCGCCGCGAAGGCGCCATGGGTGCTGGTGTGGGAATCGCCGCACACCACCGTCATGCCCGGCAGCGTGGCGCCCTGCTCGGGCCCGATCACGTGCACGATGCCCTGGCGCTTGTCCAGGAAGGGAAAGTAGGCCTTGGCGCCGTACTCGCGGATGTTGGCGTCCAGGGTCTCCACCTGGGTGCGCGAGATGGGATCGCGGATGCCCTTGTCCCAGTCGCGGGTGGGCGTGTTGTGGTCGGCGGTGGCCACGATGGAGTCGATGCGCCACGGCCTGCGACCGGCCAGCTTCAGGCCCTCGAAGGCCTGCGGGCTGGTGACCTCGTGGACGAGATGCCGGTCGATGTAGATCAGCGCCGTGCCGTCGGGCTCCTGGCGGACCAGATGCGAATCCCAGAGCTTGTCGTAGAGCGTCCGGGCGTTGGGTGACTGCGCCTGCATGATGATGAACCCTCCGCGGAGAGCCGGCGATTATGTCACAAGGCCCTCAGCCGGCCCCCTCGTCGCGGGGCTCGCGCAGCCAGCGCGCCGTCACGGCGAAGGCCGCCGCCGCCACCGCGGCACCGGCCGTGAAGGTCCATGCGCCGCCTGCCGGCTCCCACAGCGCACCGGCCAGCAGGCCGCCAGCCGCGCCGCCCGCGCCGAATCCCACGCCGGAGTACAGCGCCTGCCCTTTGGACTGGTGGCGGCCGCGGAAGAATCGGTGGGTGAGCGCCACCGCGGCGCCGTGGAAGAAGCCGAAGGTGGCCGCGTGCGCCACCTGCGCGAGGATCACCACCGGCGCCACGCCGGGCAGCCAGCCGATGGCCGCGAAGCGCAGCGCCGTGATGCCGTAGGCACCCAGCAGCAGCGTGCGCAGCGGGAAGCGCGCGGTGAGCCGCGTCCATCCCAGGAACACGACGATCTCGGCCACCACCCCGAGCGCCCAGAGCAGGCCCACGTCGCCCTTGCGGTAGCCGTGCTCCACCAGCCAGATCGAATAGAACGTGTGATATGGCCCGTTGGACACCGCCAGCAGGAAGCAGCCGGCGAACAGCGCGATCACCTCCGGTCGCCGCAGGATGTCCCACACCGGAGCATGGTCCGCTGCGTGGGGATGCACCGGCGCCTCGGGCACCTCGAAGGCGGTCACGGCGTGCAGCGCCAGCAGCCCGGCGATCAGCCAGGGCAGCGCGCGGATGCCCTGCACGTCGAGCAGGTAGCCGCAGCCCACCACCACGGCCACGAAGCCCACCGAGCCCCAGGCGCGGATGCGCCCGTAGCCCGATACCCGGTCACCCAGGTGGCCCATGGTCGTGGCCTCCACCAGCGGCAGGGAGCCGGACCAGAACAGGTTCATCACCAGCATGACGGCGAACAGCCAGCCGAAGCCGCTGCCCGCGAACACGCCGCAGAAGGTCACCAGCGTGGCGACGGTGGTGATGCGGATCACGGGAGCCCGCCGGCCGCCGCGGTCGGCGATCCAGCCCCAGAAGCTCGGACCGATCATGCGGGTCACGGGCACCAGCGCCAGCAGAACCGCGATCTGCGCGGCGCCCAGGCCTTCGGACTGCAGGTACAGCGCCCAGAACGGCGCGAACGCGCCGAGGAAGGCGAAGTAGAAGAAGTAGAAGGTGGACAGCCGCAGTGCCGGCACGGGCGCGGCGCCGGCCTGCGCCCGGCCTGGATGCGCGCCGCTCACCGGTACTGCCGGTCCTCGCGCCAGCGCCAGGCGAGCCAGCCCAGCGCCGCGAGCATGCCGGCCCAGCCGGCCAGCCGCAGCAGCCCTGCCAGCGTGGTGTCCAGGTGCAGCACGCCCCAGCGCGTGAGGATCTCGGTCCAGTCGTGCTCGCCGCCGCCCACCAGCGGGAGTTCCTGCGCCCGCGCATCGGCCATGTAGCGCGCGATGTTCCAGAGGTTCTCGTTGAACCACACGAGCATGGCGGTGAACGAGGCCGCCTCGCGCCGCGCCCAGAACGCCGCTGCGGCCACCACGGGGAACACGAGCTGGCCGAGCGTGCCGCCGTACACCGTGATGCGATCGCCGAGCAGCAGGCCGAAGATCGGATGACCGGCCTCGTGGAAGGCCAGGTTCGCCCCGTCGAGCACGTGCACCCAGCGCTCTCCGGTGTGTGCGAAGAACATGCAGGCCGCGGCGAAGGCCGCCACGGCGATCACGCCCGCGCCGGAGATCTCCTGCCAGTCGGCCTCGGCGATCTCGCGCAGCCGTTCGAGCGGGGCCACCATCACGCCCCCGCTACCGGGCGCCGCGCGCGCACTGCCCGGCGGCGTCGGATCGGTTCACGCCCTCTCAGGCCTCGTGCGGATCGGTGGATGCTCGCGTGGGCTGCAGCGGAAAGCGCGCCCGCGCGTCCGCCGGCGCCTGGGCCGGAATGCGCGGCGTGGCCACCGCCACGTCGGCGTTCTGCGCCCGGTGGCGCAG
>CAZXJW010000413.1:0-2624 GCA_964641005.1 uncultured Rhodocyclaceae bacterium | reverse complement strand
GTTGAAGACGTGGGTGATGGTGGGCACGTCGATGCCGCGGGCGGCCACGTCGGTGGCCACGAGCAGGCGCAGATGGCCGCGGCGCAGGCCGTTGAGCGTGCGGTTGCGCTGCGACTGCGGCATGCCGCCGTGCAGGGCCGCCACGGAGTGGCCTTCCTCGGCCAGGCGCTCGGCCAGGCGTTCGGCGTCGATCTGCGTGGACGTGAACACGATCGCCTGCTCGATGGCGGTGTCGCGCAGCAGGAAGTACAGCATCTTGTCCTTGTGGCCGCGGTTGTCGGCCCAGTGCAGGCGCTGCTCGATGTCGGCGTGGCGATCCTGGTGCGAGGCTAGCTCCAGGCGCTGCGGCTCGCGCAGCAGGTTGCCGGCCAGGCGCGCCACGTCCCCGGCGAGGGTCGCGGAGAACAGCAGCGTCTGGCGCGCGAACGGGGTCGCTGCCGCGATCGCCTCGATGTCGTCGATGAAGCCCATGTCGAGCATGCGGTCGGCTTCGTCGAGCACCAGCATCTCCACGCGGTTGAGCGAGATGCGTCCGCCGCGCAGCAGGTCGAGCAGGCGGCCGGGCGTGGCTACGAGAACGTCGAGCGGCGCGCGCACGGCGCGCAGCTGGGCCGGGTAGGGCACTCCGCCCACCACGGTGGCCAGGCGCAGGGTGCCGCAGGTGCGGCCGTAGGTCTCGGCGGCGCGGGCCACCTGCAGGGCCAGTTCGCGGGTCGGGCAGAGCACCAGGATGCGGGGCCCGCCGCCCGGCATGGGCTTCACGGGGCGGGTGAGCAGGCGGTGCAGGGCGGGCAGCACGAAGGCGGCGGTCTTGCCGCTGCCGGTGGCCGAGGCCACCATCAGGTCGCCTCCGGCGATCGCCGCGGGGATGGTCACCGCCTGGACGGGGGTGGGCCTGGTATAGCCGGAAGCGGCGACGGCGCGGGGCAGGGCCTCGTGCAGGCCGAGGGCATCGAAGCCCGGGCCGGTGGTCTCGACGGGCAAAGCGTCAGCTTCGCCGACGATGGCGACAGGGGAAATCTCGTTCAATGGAACTCCGGTACGACGGCGTGACCCGGAAGGGGGCACGCGGGGTGGGTCGCTCGTTCGGGCGACGGCATCGCCGCCAACCGAGGAAACCCAGGGCCGTAGCCGGGCAGGAAGGTCAGGGGAGATGAAGGGCGCGCCAGACCCAAGCCTGGACGCGAGGCGCGGAGGATACGCGGCTTTGTGCGCCGCCACAAATTTTTCCGGCGCCCCGGTGACTTTGGGCACGGCTTTCGCTATATTGCCGGCCGTCCTGAGGAGCGCTGCAACGGGCTTCCTGTCCGCCAGGCTCAGGCATTCATCTCGAACGGCGCTCGTTGACTCGTGACTGGCTCACGGGTGACGAGCGCGGTGCAACCCCGCAGCCTCTCGTTTCCCCGGCCGGTCCCCTGACAAAGGAGTGACCATGTCCGTCGTTGCCCAGATGAAGCCCGTCGCCGACTACGTCGTCGCCGACATCTCCCTTGCCGACTGGGGTCGCAAGGAAATCCGCATCGCCGAGACCGAGATGCCCGGCCTGATGGCGATCCGCGAGGAATACGCGAGCCTTCAGCCGCTGCGCGGCGCGCGCATCACCGGCTCGCTGCACATGACCATCCAGACCGCCGTGCTGATCGAGACGCTGCAGGCGCTCGGCGCGGAAGTGCGCTGGGCCTCGTGCAACATCTACTCCACCCAGGACCACGCCGCCGCGGCCATCGCCGCCGCCGGCACGCCGGTGTTCGCCTGGAAGGGTGAGTCGCTGTCCGACTACTGGGACTACACCCACCGCATCTTCGAGTGGTCCGACGGCGGCTACAGCAACATGATCCTCGACGATGGCGGCGACGCCACGCTGCTGCTGCACCTGGGCACCCGCGCCGAGACCGATGCCTCGCTGCTCAATCACCCCGGCAGCGAGGAGGAGACCTTCCTGTTCGCCTCCATCAAGGCCAAGCTCGCCAAGGACCCGAAGTGGTATTCCACCCGCCTGGCGAAGATCAAGGGCGTGACCGAGGAAACCACCACCGGCGTGCACCGCCTCTACCAGATGGCCAAGGACGGGCTGCTCAAGTTCCCCGCCATCAACGTGAACGACTCGGTGACCAAGTCGAAGTTCGACAACCTTTACGGTTGCCGCGAGTCGCTGGTCGACGGCATCAAGCGCGCCACCGACGTGATGATCGCCGGCAAGGTGGCCGTGGTGGCGGGCTACGGTGACGTGGGCAAGGGCTCGGCCCAGGCGCTGCGCGCCCTTTCCGCCCAGGTGTGGGTCACGGAGATCGACCCCATCTGCGCCCTGCAGGCCGCCATGGAAGGCTATCGCGTGGTCACCATGGACTACGCCGCCGACAAGGCCGACATCTTCGTCACCGCCACGGGCAACTTCCACGTCATCACCCACGACCACATGGCGAAGATGAAGGACCAGGCCATCGTCTGCAACATCGGTCACTTCGACAACGAGATCGACGTCGCCTCGCTGAACAAGTACCAGTGGGAGGAGATCAAGCCGCAGGTGGACCACGTCATCTTCCCCGACGGCAAGCGCATCATCATGCTCGCCAAGGGCCGGCTGGTGAACCTGGGCTGCGGCACGGGCCACCCGAGCTACGTGA
>CAZXJW010000412.1:0-2627 GCA_964641005.1 uncultured Rhodocyclaceae bacterium | reverse complement strand
ACACGAAATAGCCCGCGGTGAGGTACCAGAAGCCGGAATGGCGCGTGGCCTCGGACAGCGCCGCGCCGAGCGACTGCGGCACGCCCTGCCCATGGGCGGCGTGCGCGGTGTGGCGCTCCACCATCGCGGCGGCCAGCGGCACGATCACCAGAACGGAGGCGGCGAGCCCGTACAGCGCCCCCTGCCATCCGAAGGAGGCGATCATCTGGTTGGTGAGCGGCAGCATGGCGAACTGGCCGAAGGAGCCGCCCGCCGAGGCGATGCCCAGCGCGGTGCTGCGCCGCTCGGGCGGGAAGGCCCGCCCCACCACCCCGAGGATGACGCTGAAGGTGGTGCCGGACAGGGCGGCGCCGAGCATCAGGCCGGCGCTCAGGTCGAGCAGCCAGGGTGTGGAGGCGTGGGCCATGAGCGCCAGCGAGGCCGCGAACAGCAGCGCGCTGGCCGCAGTGACGCGCCCGGCGCCGTGGCGGTCCACCACCGCACCCACGAAGGGCTGCAGCGCGCCCCACAGCAGGTTGGACAGCGCCATGGCGAAGGCGAAGGTCGAGCGCCCCCAGCCGTACTCCTGGCTCATGGGCAGCAGGAACAGCCCGAGGGACTGCCGCGAGCCCATGGACAGCGTGAGGATGGCCGCACCGCAGGCCAGCACCACCACGGGCGTGCGCCAGTCGCGGGCGCTCACCGTCGCCGCCCCCGGGCGATCAAGGACGCACGACGCCTCAGGGCAGCTGCTCGCCCAGCGGATGTGCCGCCAGCACCCGGTCCGCCTCCGCTTCCTCGGCGCTCTTCACCTTGTTCACCAGCAGCGTGTAGAAGGTGGGCACCACGAACAGCGTGAGCAGCGTGCCCAGCAGCAGGCCGCCCACGATCACGGAGCCGATGGGGTGCCGGGTCTCGGCGCCCGCGCCGGTGGCGATCATCAGCGGCACCGCGCCCAGCACCATGGCGCCGGTGGTCATGAGGATGGGGCGAAGGCGAAGCGTGGCCGCCTCGATCACCGCCTGCACCTTGTCCACGCCGGTGCGGCGCAGCTGGTTGGCGAACTCCACGATCAGGATGCCGTGCTTGGTGATCAGGCCCACCAGCATCACCAGGCCGATCTGCGAGTACACGTTGAGCGTGCCGCCCCGGCCGGTCTTCGAGTCGATGTACAGCGCCAGCAGCGCGCCGGTCATGGCCAGCGGCACGGTGAGCATGATCACGAAGGGGCCGATGAAGCTCTCGAACTGCGCCGCCAGCACCAGGTAGATGAAGGCCAGCGCCAGCACGAAGGTGAGCACGATCTCGGCGCCGGCCTCGCGGAACTCGCGCGCCTGGCCGTCCAGGTCGGTCTGCACGCCGGCGGGCAGCTCCTCCTTGACGGTGGCATCCATGAACTCGAGCACCTGGCCCATGGTGTAGCCGGGGTTGATGTTGCCGTCGATCACCGCCGCGCGCAGGCGGTTGAAGTGGTTGAGCTCCTTGGGCGCCACGGTCTCGCGCACCGCCACCAGGTTGGAGAGCTGGTTCAGGCGCCCGTCGGTGCCACGCACGTAGATCGAGGTGAGGTCGTCGGGGCGCTCGCGGTCCTTGTTCTCGAGCTGCACCACCACGTCGTACTGCTTGCCCTCGCGCTTGAAGCGCGTCACCTGGCGGCCGCCCAGCAGCGTCTCCATGGTGCGGCCGATGGTGTCCACCTCCACGCCCACGGCGGCGGCCTTCTCGCGATCCACCTCCACGGCGAGCTGCGGCTTGTTGAGCTTGAGGTCGGTGTCCAGCGCCGCCAGTCCGGGGAAGGCGCGGGCCTTGGCCATGATCTTGCCCACGTGGCCCTGCAGCTGCTCGTAGGAGTTGCCGTAGACCACGAACTGCATGGCCTTCTGGCGGAAGTTCTGGCCCAGGGAGGGCGGGTTCACGGTGAAGGCGAGCACGCCCGGCAGGCCGCCGAAGAGCTTGCCCTTCATCTCGTCGGTGATCTGGAACTGGCTGCGTTCGCGCTGGCTCCAGGGCTTGAGCACCGAGAAGCCGATGCCGAAGTTCACCGGGTTGGGGCGCTCCAGGCCGGGCGCCGTCACGGCGAACAGCGTGTTCACCTCGGGCACGGCCATCAGCATCTTCTGCACCGTGAGCATGTAGCCGTCGGTGTACTGCAGGGTGGAGCCCTCGGGCGCCACCACGAAGCTCATGAACCAGCCGCGGTCCTCCAGCGGCGCGAGTTCCTTCTTGAGCTGCATGAACAGGAACACCATCGCCGCCGCCACGCCCACGAACACCAGCACCACCAGCCAGCGCGCGCGCAGCGTGAAGCGCAGCGCCGCGGCATAGCCGTTGTTCATGCCCTGGAAGAAGCGTTCGGTGAGCTGGTAGATGCGCCCGTGGCCCTGGTGGGCCTTGAGCACCTTCGAGCACATCATGGGCGTGAGCGTGAGCGCCACGAAGCCCGACACGATCACCGCCGCGGCCACCGTGAGGGCGAACTCGGTGAACAGCTTGCCCGTGGTGCCCTGCATGAAGGCGAGCGGCGCGAACACCGCGGCCAGCGTGATGGTCATGGCCACCACCGCGAAGCCGATCTCCTTGGAGCCCTGCAGCGCCGCCTTGAAGGGCGTCATGCCCTCCTCGATGTGGCGGTGGATGTTCTCCAGCAC
>CAZXJW010000411.1:0-2646 GCA_964641005.1 uncultured Rhodocyclaceae bacterium | reverse complement strand
GTGAGCTGGCTGGCGCTGGTCACGCTGGCGGGCGACACGGTCGAGCTGCGCCACCACGCCGACAGCGAGGGTCTGCTCGATTGCGCCGTGTCCTTCGCCGGGATTCCGGCGGAAGAACCCTGAGTCTGCACGCATGGGCCTGCTCTCGCGCGAGATCGAGCTGTACGACTTCTCGATCGGACTGCACCACTGGCGCTACACCGACGCCAAACGCGACGCGATCGTCGAAGGCCAGCGTTACGCCCCGATCACGCTGACGCGCGAGAAGATCGTGCAGTCGGCGGAGGATGCGAAAAACGCGCTGCAGATCACCGCGCCGCTGGATCTGCCGCTGCTGAACCTGTTCCGGCCCGTGCCGCCGGGGCTGCGCCTGCGGCTGGATCTCAAACGGGTGCGGGTGCGCGACGGCCAGGTACGTCTGGGCTGGACCGGGCACGTCGCCAACCTGGACGAGACCCACAGCGTCGCCAAGCTGCGCTGCGAGTCGCTCGCCGCCGCCGTCGAGACCCTCGGCCTGCGCCGTAGCTGGCAGTCGAACTGTCCACTGGTGCTCTACAGCCAGGGGTTGGGGCTGTGCAACGCCGATCCGGACGCGCATGCCGTCCCCGCGATCCTGAGCGATGCGACCGGCTACACCGTGTCGTCGGCCGCGTTCGATGCATTCGACGACGGCCACTTCGACGGCGGCGTGCTGCAGTGGACGGCGACACTCGGCGTCGAACGCCGTTTCGTGGTCAGCCACGTGGGCGCCACGTTGCGCCTGCTCACCCCGGCCGCACTCGCGCAGGATGCGCGCGTCGTCGCGTTCCCCGGCTGCGATCGCACGCTGGGGCCGAACGGCTGCCCCAAATTCCGCAATGAACTGAACTACGGCGGCCAGCCGACCCTGAAGGGCATGCGCAATCCCTTCGGTAGCGATCCGGTCTTCTGATGCGCCCCCTCCCACGCACCGTCCGGCGCCACCGCGCCGGACGGCGGCTGCGCGCGTCCCGCATCGCGTACCTCGCACCCCAGGAACCCGTCCACGATGTGGGTCTACGTCTTCGTGCTGATTCTCTCCATCGCCATCAGCATCGCGATGCGGCCCAAGCCGCAATCGACCAAGCCGCCGTCGCTCGCCGACTTCTCGGTGCCAACCGCCGAAGAAGGTCGCGAGGTGATGGTGATCTTCGGCGAGGTGTGGGTGGACGATCCCAATGTCCTCGCCTACGGCGATCTGCGCACCACGCCGATCAAGGCCAGTGGTGGGAAGTGAACATGCCATCGAACGGCATGCCTTCGAATCGCGGCCTGCGCATTCACCTTCGGCACGTGCGCGCGATCGATCCGGCCGGCGGGCCGCTCTGCACGCCGGGCATTCGGGCGTGGTGCCGCCAGCACGCCATCGATCTGCGCGCGCTGTGCGAGGACGGCATCGCCGTCGACGACCACCCCCACCTGCACGACGATCCCTTCGTCGTCCGCGTGATCGAGATCGCGCGCGACGAGCGGGCGTTGGTCGAAGAGGCGGCGCGCGATGCGAAGTGAGTCGATGTATCGCGTCTGGATCGTGTGCGCCTGTGTGGTCTCGATCCTCTCCGGGGTCTGGCTGTGGGTCACGGGCGAACGCCCGTTCGGTGCCTTCGGCATCGCGGCAGGCCTCTTCCACGCGCTATGGCGCCTGGATCTGCGCGCCCTCGTGCGCGGGCATTGGCGGCGACGTCCGATCGTGATCCCGACGCTGCGCCCGATCGTGGTCTCGCCGCCGCGGTACACCCGCCTGCAGCGCCTGCGCGCCTGGAACCGCCGCCGTGGGTAAGTCGAGCAAGCCGACGATCGGCTTCCGGCACTTCATGTACCTGTACATGGGCGAGTCGATCGGCCCGAACGACTACCTCGCGGGCGTGAAGGTCGGCGGGCAGACGGTGTTCGAGGGCGAACGCGCCGGCAGCGGCACGTTGGCGATCAACTTGCCGCAACTGTTCGGCGGCGACAAGAAGGAAGGCGGCCTCGTCGGCACGCTGCAGATCCGCATGGGCGAGCCGGACCAGATGCCGGTGCCCTACCTGCAGCAGCAGGTGCCGGGGCCGTGGCCCGCCGCGCGCGGGCTCTGCACCACGCTGTACCGCGGAATGGTCGGGGCGATGAACCCCTATCTGAAGCTGTGGGCCAAGCGCTGGGGACGCTTCGTGCAGGGCTGGTCGACGCCGGTGTGGCAGCCGCAGCTCGCGCGCATCGGTCGCGGCATGAACGCCGCGCACATCCACTACCAGTGCCTCACCGACACGGTGTGGGGCTGCGGGCTCGATCCGGCGTTGATCGATGGCGATAGTTTTCTGAGCGCAGCCGAGCAGTTGCACGATGAGCAATTCGGCTTGTGTCTCGGTTGGCGACGCGGGGACTCGATCGGGAATTTTCTGCAGACGGTGAACACACACGTCGGTGGACTGTGGGCGTTCGATCCGATGCGCGGCCAGTTCGTGTACCGGTTGTTCCGACCCGACTACGATGTCGCCACGTTGCCGCTGCTCGACGAAACCAGCGTGCTCGCGTTGGAGAGCTGGCAGACGCCGTTGCTCGATGGTTCGGTGAACGAAGTCACTGTGCTTGGTCGCGACTGCGTGACGAACCTCGAACTCGCCGCGACCTTCCAGAACATGGCGAACG
>CAZXJW010000410.1:0-2678 GCA_964641005.1 uncultured Rhodocyclaceae bacterium | reverse complement strand
GCAGGCGCGACTGCTCGATCAGGATGCGCGACTCGGCGATGCGCTCGTGCCACACGCTCTGCTCGGCCACCGGCTTGCCGAAGGCCACGCGCGACTGCAGCCGCTTGCACATCAGCTCCAGGGCGCGCTCGGCCTGGCCGATGATGCGCATGCAATGGTGGATCCGGCCCGGTCCGAGGCGGCCCTGGGCGATCTCGAAGCCCCGGCCCTCGCCCAGCAGCATGCTGGAGGCCGGCACGCGCACGTCCTTCAGGACGACCTCCATGTGGCCGTGGGGCGCGTCGTCGTAGCCGAACACGGACAGCGCGCGCTCCACGATCACGCCCTTCGCGTCGGCCGGGACGAGGATCATGGACTGCTGCTTGTGTCGATCCGCGTTGTCCGGGTCGGTCTTGCCCATCACGATGTACACGCGACAGCGCGGGTCGCCGGCCCCCGAGGACCACCACTTGCGCCCGTTGATCACGTACTCGTCGCCCTGGCGCTCGATGCGGCACTGGATGTTGGTGGCGTCCGAGGAGGCCACCTCGGGCTCGGTCATCAGGAAGGCCGAGCGGATCTCGCCGGCCAGCAGCGGCTCGAGCCACTGCTTCTGCTGCGCGGGGGTGCCGTAGCGCAGCAGCACCTCCATGTTGCCGGTGTCGGGCGCGGAGCAGTTGAACACCTCGGGCGCCCACGTGACCCGCCCCATGATCTCGCACAGCGGCGCGTACTCGAGGTTGGTGAGCGTGCCGCCGTGGGCGGCAGGGCGCCACAGGTTCCACAGCCCCTCGGCCCTCGCCTTCGCCTTGATCTCCTCGACCAGGCGGGTGGGCACCCAGGCGTTGCCCTTGGCCCGGTTCTCCGCCACCTCCTCCTCGAAGCGGTGTTCCACGGGCAGCACGTGCTGCGCCATGAACGCGCTCACGCGCGCCTGCAGTTCCTTCACCTTCGCCGAATGCTCGAATTCCACCTCGTTCTCCCCGTCGTGTTGTGTCGTCTCGTTCCGCGCCCGGGCTCGATGGCCCCGGCGCCGCCGGGGCGGGTCCCGCGACCTTGCCGGTCGCGAGGCCCGCCCTTGTCCCTTTGCGCTCAGTCCGTGAAGCTTCGCCCCTCGAAGGCCCCGATCGCCTCGCGCAGGAAGGCGGGCACCGGAGCCGCGGCGCGCGCCACCGGGTCCGCGTTCACGTAGACCAGCTCGCCGCTCACCAGCAGCGCATCCGCCCGGTGGATCTCCACCACGAAACGGATGCTGGATCGGCCGATGGCCTGCACGCGCACGCACAGGTCGAGCACCTCGTCGTAGTGCGCCGGACCGTGGTACTCGACGGTGGCCTTGCGCACGAACAGGTCGCTGCCGTGCTCGGCCAGCCCCTCGGGATACGGGCAGCCGATGGCGCGCCAGTACTCGGTCACGCCGATGTCGAAGTAAAGCAGGTAGTTGCCGTTGAACACGATCCCCTGGCGGTCCACCTCCGCCCAGCGAACGCGCAGCGGGTGGATCATGCGGAACTCCGATCGCGCCACCGGTCGCGCCTCAGCCGAACGCGTAGTCGTCCATGGCGATCACGCCATAGGTGAAGCTCGAGTGGATGCGGCGGCCCGCCACCCCGCCGCCCGCGCCCATGGCCACCAGCAGCGGCAGGAAGTGCTCTTCGGTGGGATGGTTGCGCGCCGCGTGCGGTCCGCGGGCCCGGTAATCCATCACCGCCGCCGCGTCGCCGGACTCGACGGACCTCGCCAGCCACTCGGCGAACTCGCGGGCATAGCCCTCGGGCGGGTCGTCCTGGCCGTGGCCGCGGAAGCCGCGCAGGTCGTGGGTGGCGCTGCCGGAACCGATCACCAGCACGCCCTCGTCCGCGAGGGGCGACAGCGCCGCGCCGACGGCGAGGTGGTGGGCAGGGCCGAGGTGGGTCTGCAGGGACAACTGCAGCACCGGGATGTCAGCCGCCGGCCAGGCCAGCAGCAGGGGTACCCAGGCGCCATGATCGAGCCCGCGGTGATAGTCGGCCTCCGCCTGCAGGCCGGCCTCGCCGAGCAGCTGCATCACCCGCCCGGCCACCGCGGGATCGCCGGGCGCGGGATAGCGCAACCGGTAGAGGGCGTCGGGGAAGCCGAAGAAGTCGTGGATCGTGTCGGGCGCCATGGACACCGTGACGGCCGGGCGCTCGGTCTCCCAGTGCGCCGACACCACGAGGATGGCCCGTGGCCTGGGGAGGTCGCGCGCGAGCGTGGACAGGAAGCGCCGCGCCGGGCCGTCGTCCACCGCGAGCAGGGGCGCGCCATGGGAGAGGAACAGCGCGGGCAGCCTGTCGCTCCTGCCCCGCTCCTCAGAAATAACGCCGCGTGAGCCATTCGGCCACCAGGCAGGGCTTGGCCTGTCCCTCCCGCTCCACGCTCACCTTCCACGTCATCTGCACGCCGCCGTCGAGATCGTCGACCGCCTCGAGCAGCAGGTGGCAGCGCAGCCTCGCGCCCACGGGCACGGGGTCCGTGAAGCGCACCCGGTTCAATCCGTAGTTGATGCCCATGCGCGAGGGGCCGAAGTCGAGCGACTCGTTGACGAACTTCGACAGCAGCGAGAGCGTCAGGAAACCGTGGGCGATGGTGCCACCGAAGGGCGTCTCCGCCCTGGCACGCGCCGGGTCGACGTGGATCCACTGGTGGTCGCCGGTGGCCGCGGCGAAGGCGTCCACGCG
>CAZXJW010000409.1:0-2679 GCA_964641005.1 uncultured Rhodocyclaceae bacterium | reverse complement strand
GCCTGGTCGGAGATGGCGCCGTTGTAGATGGCGGCGGCGGTGTCGAGCGCGAGGCCTCGGGTGGTCTCGTCCATCCGGGCGGCGGCGGTCAGGTTGCGGCTGCTGGCCAGTGTGGCCACGTAGTTCAGCACGGCATAGAGCGGGGGCCAGAGCTGGATCCAGATGAGGCTCATCAGGAAGGCTTTCAGGGCCTGGCCCAGGGCTCGCCCGTGGGCGAGCAGCAGGAGCAGGAAGACGAACGGGTAGACGGCGTAGATGATCGCCTCCAGGGTGTTGCGCACCATGGGCAGCGCCTGCTCGGCGATACGGCCCATGGTGACGAAGGAGGCGTTGGTGGAGGCGGTGGCGTTCGCTTTTGCTGTGGCGATCATCAGTGCGGCCGGGTCGTTCAGGCGCTGGCTCTGCAGGGTGGCAGCGTCCTCGACCAAGTTGATGAGGATGTTCTGGCGCAGGAGGTCGGCGGCGCCTTGCGCGGCGTCCGCGAGGCCGGCCTTGGTGTAGGCCTGGACGATCTGGTTGTCGGCGCCGTTCTGGGCGACGGTCGGATCGAGGGCCGGGTTCATGCGGAAGGCGAGGATCGCGCGGGCGCGGTTCACGGCTTCCGGTAGCAGGGTGTTGAGGGCGGTGTAGACGTTCGGGCAGGTGTCCACCTGCACCGGGTTGCCCCGGGTGGTGAAGCGCGCCGGGTTCGAGTTGCCCATCAGGGCCCACAGATCGGTGCTGCGGGCGAATGTGCCGGGGTCGAGAGTGCCGTCCTGCAGGTCATACAGGGTGCAGTTCTGCACGTAGGCGATCAGATCCGCGCGCAGTTGCGGGTCGGCGATGTTCACGGTGCGCGAGGCCTGGATCAGGCGGTTGCCGAAGAGCACGCCGTTTCGCTGGTAGGTGAGCTCGGGCGGCAGCTGGGCATCGGCATCCGGGATCGCCTGAAACGCCGTCTCGAAGAACCGGGTCATCACATCGCCCACCTTGGCGGTGAAGTGCCCGAAGAAGGCCACGCCGATGGGGACGTTCGCAACGGTGACGGGCGTGCGGTTGCCCAGCCGGTCGACGATGACGACATCGGTCTTGGGCAGGAAGAGCAGCTGGTACATCACCATGAAGCCGATGAACCAGCCCCACCCATGGAAACGCCCCGGCGTGAGTAGACCCGAGAAGACGGCCACCAGCATGCCGGTGAGCGCGATGGTGCGGATGAGTCCGAAGTAGTCCGCGCCGCCCATGATGGCGGCGATCGCGTTGAAGATCCCGCTCAGGGTCTCGACGTTGCCATAGGCGTAGATCTCGAACATCCGCGCCTCAGCCGTGGCCCGCCGTTCTGCTGAAATCCAGCATCGACTTCAGTGCCGGGGGCATGGTGCCCCAGAGCTGGCGCTCCAGGTTCTGGAGATCCTGGGTGAGCGCCGAGACCGAGCGCAGTCTGGCGTAGGCCGCCTGCTTCTCGGCGGCGATCTGCTGGCGCAGGGTGTCGGCGTTGCGGCGCAGGGCCTCGAGGGCATCGCGTTCCAGGCGGTTGCGGTCGGGGGACTGGGCGAGTGCGCTCAGCGCCTGGCGCAGCACGCGGGTGAGGAAGGTCTCGGCGTAGTCCAGCGCGATCACGTCCTTGTAGGTCTCGATCAGGGTGGGCGCCATGCCCGAGCCGGGGATCGTGTTGGCGATGGAGAGCATCCGGTACACGGGCTCGGTGGTGGCGTTGACGAAGCCGATGTCAGCCTCGGAAGGCGCCGTCCGGTTGGCGATTCCGTCGGACAGGCGCTGCATCCGCTCGGCCACAAGCCGGCTGAAGGGCTTCACGGTGGTGGCGGTGCGGGTGGGCTCGAGGCACTGCTCGGTCTCGTCGCAGACGTAGAGCGTGACCTTCACCCGGTCCGCGGCTTCGGCCGCCTGGCTGCCCAGCAGCAGATCCCGCAGGCCGGCGACGGTGGGCTCCAGGTAGCGGGTGGAGGCTCCAGTGCCGTCGTCGGCGGGCGGGGTGAGGATCACGGTGCCCAGGATGCTCAGGACGAGTTCGCGCTCCTCGCGGCTCACCGTGGTGCCGACGCGCTTCAGGGCCTGCCAGACCACGTTGCCTTTCATGAAGACGCGTTCGCGGACGTTTTCGTCGGTGGAGTCCGCCGCGGTACGCATGACGGAGGGCGCGTTCGAGGCGCAGGTGGTACGGCCTTCGGCCCGGTCGGAGACGCTGCCCAGGTACTGGGAGATGTTGGCGCAGCCGCTCATGACGGCGTTGTCGTATTCGCCGACAGCGCCGTTCACCAGTGCCTGGGCCGCTTCGCAGGAGTTGATGTTGAGCGCGTTGATCTTGTTGATCTGGTCCTGGAGTTCGGTGAGAAGCTTGTCGATGTCGGGAGAGATGGATTGCAGCGCCAGCTTGAAGGCGTAGCCCACGGCGTTGGCGCCGATGTTCTGGAGCAGGGCCACGAACTGCTGGCGGTTGATGAAGGAGAACGCGCCGCCGAAGAGGTCGATGCCGCCGCAGCCGGCCTTCAGGCTCGGCAGTCGGGCGCTCACGAGGGGGAAGTTGCGGCCCGGGGCCCGCATCATGAGGCTGCCCCCGGTGTAGAGGTTCATGGCCTGCCCACGGAAGGCGCCGGGCTCGCTCACGTTGCCCAAGGTGCCCATCTCGTCGAAGAAGGACTGCATCTCGGTGTTGAGATCGCCGGGCTGACTGCTCAGGGG
>CAZXJW010000408.1:0-2722 GCA_964641005.1 uncultured Rhodocyclaceae bacterium | reverse complement strand
CCTTCAGGTAGTTGTCCATCTTGTAGCGCGCCAGGGTCATGGGCGCTTCGTTGATGCGCGGGTTGACCTTGGCGCCGACGGCCCACTTGGTGAGACCGACCAGGCCTTCCTGCTTGAAGTCGTCACGGATGAAGTGGGTCTGGTCGTCGAAGATGAACTGGCCCGACAGCTGGCTGGCGCGGTAGGCCGACATCTCCATGTCGCCGGCTTCGGCCTCGGTCACGTCGAACACCGGGCCGAACACCTTGTTCATGGCCGCGAAGGCGGTGGCCATGCCCGCGCTGGTGGCGAGGAAGGTGCGCCGGTCCATGCCGTGGCGCTTGGCCTGGACGTCGGCCATTTCCTTGATCAGGCCCTCGACCTGGCGCTGCTGCTCGGTCTGGGGCAGGGGGTTGTACTCGCCGTTGGAGACCATCTGGGTTGGCACCGGGGAGCGGAACGCGACCTCGTCCGCCGGCTCCACCATCTTCATCTCCTCGTCGCTCATGTGAACGCCGATGTGTCTCTGCATTGCTGGCTCCTTCCTTCGGGGCAGGGATTCGAACAGGACAACTCAGGACCGCTTGCTTCAGGGCAGTGACGCGACTTACGGCAGGCCCCTTGCGGGACCCTGCGCCGGCGCGGCCTCCATGGGACCGCGCTCGTGCGCGAGCAGCTACTGCTTCTTGTCGTCGAAGGTGTACGGCTTGTCCTCCTCGACCTTCCCCTCGCATGCGGCCGCCACGTTCTTCTTGGCGTTCGAGCACGCCGTGAACTGGGACATCATGTCGGTGGAATTGGGGTCGCAGAAGAACTCCATCTGCTTCTTGGCGTCCTCGCAGTTGCCGGCACGGGTATCCCCGGCCTGGGCGACTGCGCTGACCCCGGCGGCCAGTGCCACGAGGGCGAGGCTGGCGAAAAGACGGCTCGACTGCATCGGGTGCCTCCCTGGAATTGGAGAACTCGACTGCCCGG
The DNA here is from genome assembly GCA_964641005.1 of uncultured Rhodocyclaceae bacterium. Taxonomy (GTDB): domain Bacteria; phylum Pseudomonadota; class Gammaproteobacteria; order Burkholderiales. Next base: position 1,768 of record CAZXJW010000408.1, on the reverse strand, counting down.
GCCCGGTGGTGCGGGCCCGTGAGGAACACCGGCGGCGCCGGTGAAGGAATGCTGCGAACGTCGCATTCCGGAAGGATCGCGGTCCGCGCGCCGGTGATTCGACCACCGCCGGGTCTGGGCCCGTTCGAGGTGTCTCGGTCGCGCTGCCGCGCCGCATCGTCAATCGCTCGTGACGTCAGACGACGCGTCCTCGCAGTCTATGCCCCCGAAAATCCGGGCGTCAAAAGGAACCTGTGATGCGGCGCAGCAGCGGCCCTCTCCTCAGGCCGCGAAACGCTTCAGCGCGTCCTCGTTCCACTCCACGCCGGTGCCGGGGCGGTCGGGGATGTGCACGTGGCCATCCTTGATCACCGGCGGCTCGCGCAGGATCGGCACCGCCCAGTCCATGTACTCCAGCCAGTGGCAGGTGGGCGTCACCGCCAGCAGGTGGGCGCTGATCTCGGGGAACAGGTGGCTCGACATCTCCATGCCATGGGCCTGGGCGATGGCGGCCGCGCGCATCCAGCCGGTCACACCGCCGATGCGCTGCACGTCGGGCATGACGAATTCCATGGCGCGCGCCTCCAGCGCCTTGCGAAGGTCGGCGGGGCCGAGAAGGTTCTCGCCGATCTGGATGGGTGTTCGCACGGCCTCGGCCACGCGCGCACAGCCGGCGTAGTCGTCGTGCTTCACCGGCTCCTCGATCCAGTACAGCCCCTCGCCGTCGAGCGCCTGGCCGCGGCGGATCGCCTCGTTCCAGGTGAGGCTCTGGTTGAAGTCGCACATCACGGTGATGCGATCGCCCACGCGGCCCTTCACGGCCCGCACCGCCGCGAGGTCCTGGGAGAAGTCGGGCCGCCCCACGCGCACCTTCACCGCCGGGAACCCGCCCTCGGCGGCGAGCTGCTCGGCCTGGTCGGCGAGCTTCGAGGGGTCGCCGATCCACAGCCCGCAGCTGTTGTAGGCCTTCACGGGTCGCACGCTGCCGCCCAGCAGCACCACCAGCGGCACGCCGGCGGCGCGGGCGAGTGCATCCCAGGCGCACATGTCCAGCCCGGCGAGCGCGAGTCCGACGATGCCGGGGGTGTCGAGCAGCGTGAGCCGGCGCCGCAGCTTCGCGTCCAGGTCGGCCGGGGCGAGGGGCTCGCCGCGGATCATCTCGCCGATGCCCTCGATCATGCTCACCAGCGGCCTGAGTGCCGCGGGCGTGAAGGCGAACAGGTAGGCGTGGCCGGTGACGCCCTGCTCGGTCTCGAGGTCGAGCGCCACGATCGGCGCGGTGGGCATGGCGCCCGAGGCCGATGCCGGCGGGATGCGGAACGGCACCATGAGGGGGCGGGCGCGCAGGGCGCGGATGGCGGGCGGGGCGAAGGACATGGACGGCTCCTATCGGAAGGCGACGAGGTCGATGAGGAAATGGGCGGCCACCAGCGGCCAGAGGCTGCCCATGCGCAGGTAGAGCGACGCGGCGATCAGGCCGTAGACGGCGGCGGCGGCGAGCTCCGCGGCGCCGTTCTCCCAGTGCACCAGCGCGAACAGCGTCGTGCTGGCGAGCACGAACACCGTCGCGCTCCGGGGCGGCGCCACGACTCGTTCCACCCAGGCGCGCAGCACCCCGCGCAGCATCACCTCCTCGGCGAGCGCGGCGGTGATGGCGAAATACAGCGTGCCGGCGGCGCGCGCCATGCCGCCGCCGGGGAGTGCGGCGTCGTAGCCGAAGGCATCGGCCGGCGCCCCGGGCAGCAGCCGGCCGGCCAGGCCCTCGGCAAGCGAATAGCCCGTCCAGAGC
>CAZXJW010000407.1:0-2726 GCA_964641005.1 uncultured Rhodocyclaceae bacterium | reverse complement strand
GCGTCTGCTCGCGCTCGTCGTTGCCGCCGCCCAGGCCCGCGCCGCGCTGCCGGCCCACCGCGTCGATCTCGTCGATGAAGATGATGCAGGGGGCGTGCTTCTTGGCCTGGTCGAACATGTCGCGCACGCGCGCCGCACCCACGCCCACGAACATCTCCACGAAGTCGGAACCGGAGATGGAGAAGAAAGGCACCTTGGCCTCGCCGGCGATGGCCCGGGCGAGCAGGGTCTTGCCGGTGCCGGGGCTGCCCACCATGAGCACGCCGCGCGGGATGCGGCCGCCGAGCTTCTGGAACTTGCCCGGGTCGCGCAGGAAGTCCACGAGCTCGGACACCTCCTCCTTGGCCTCCTCGCAGCCGGCCACGTCGCCGAAGGTGATGGGGTTGGTGCTCTCGTCGAGCATGCGCGCCCGGCTCTTGCCGAAGGAGAACGCGCCGCCCCGGCCGCCGCCCTGCATCTGGCGCATGAAGAAGATCCACACGCCGATCAGCAGCAGCATGGGGAACCAGGAGACGAAGATGTTCATGAGGAGCGAAGGCTCCTCCTCGGGCTTCGCCTCGATGATCACGTTGTTCTTGAGCAGGTCGCTCACCAGCCAGGGGTCGGATGGCGAATAGGTGGTGAAGCGCCGCCCCTCGGTGGACACGCCCTTGAGCACCCGGCCCTCGATGGTGACCTTCGCCACGTGACCCTTCTTCACCTCCTCGATGAACTGGGAGTACTCCATCTGGGTCTGCGGGCTCTGCCGCTGGCTGAACTGGTTGAACACGGTCATCAGCACGAGCGCTATGACGAGCCAGATCGCGACGTTCTTGATGAGATTGTTCAAGGCTGCTCCTGGAGACGGGCGGCGCCGCTGCCGGCGCCCGCCCTGGGACGGGTACTGCTTGGTCCGATTCTAGTCCTGATTCGTTCCTGCGGCCTGCGACCCGCGCAGGCCCTTCGCCAGCAGGTAGGTCTCGGCGCTGCGGCCGCGCGAGGCCTCCGGCTTGCGCACCACCACCTGCCCGAACTGCGCGCGCAGCTGGCGCACGTAGTCGTCGAAGCCGGCGCCGTGGAAGACCTTCACCAGCAGGTTGCCCCCCGGGCGAAGCCAGCGACGCGCCGCGTCCAGGGCCGCCTCGGCCAGGCGCACGGAGCGTGCCTGGTCGGACAGCCCGACGCCGCTGAGGTTGGGGGCCATGTCCGACAAAACAAGATCGGCCTGCCGACCCGCCAGCGCGGCCTCGATGCGCGGCAGGATGGCGTCGTCCTCGAAGTCGCCCTGGATGAACACCGCCCCGTGCACCGGCTCCATGGGAAGCAGGTCCACCGCCACCACGCGGCCCGCCGGTCCGACGGCCTTCACCGCCACCTGCGACCAGCCGCCGGGGGTGGCGCCCAGGTCGAGAACCGTCATGCCGGGGCGCAGCAGGTGGTCCTTCTGGTCGATCTGCAGCAGCTTGAAGGCGGCCCGCGAGCGCCAGCCTTCCGCCTTTGCCTTCTGCACCCAGGCGTCGGTGACGTGCTCGTGCAGCCACGCCTTGCTGGTCCTGGTTCGCGCCATCGCCTAGAATTCACCCATTTTCATGGACTTCCGATGAGCCTGACGCCCACCCAGCGGCGCGCACTGAAAGCGCGCGCCCATGCGCTCGATCCCGTGGTGAGGATCGGCAGCCATGGTCTCACCGAGGCCGTGGTGAAGGAAATCGACGTCAACCTGCGCGCCCACGAACTGATCAAGGTGCACGTGGCCGGCGAGGACCGGGACACGCGCCGTGCGCTGCTGGAACAGATCTGCCAATCCACGGGCGCCGAGGCGGTGCAGACGATCGGCCGGATGCTGGTGCTGTGGCGTGAGGGGCCCGAACCGGCGGCACCTCGCCCCGCGAAGCCGGGCCGGCGCGCACCTCGGGCACCGAAGCGCGTGTTCCAGGACCGCTGAGGCGGGCGAGCCCGCGCCTACTTCGGAGCGCCGCGCCCCGCCAGCAGCACCATGGGCACCGCCAGCAGGGCCTGCAGCAGGTAGAGGATGCTCGCCACGCCATGCCAGGTGGCGAAGCGGTCGCGCACCACGCTCTCCATCACCTCCCGCGGCAGGGCCTGGGCCTTGAGGGCCGCCAGGATGGGCTGCACGCCGAACTGGCCGGCGGCGGTGAGCGCCACCATGGCAGCCACCACCCAGAACAGCCCGGTCTTCAGGGCCGGCGGGCCGGAGCGCGCCACCGCGTGGATCATCACCAGGAAGCCGCAGGCCAGGCCGACCCAGGCGAGCAGCGTGAACATCTGCCCGGCCAGCGCGCCGGCGATCTGCCGGTCGGGCGCGGCACGGAACAGCATGGGCGCCACGATGCCCCCGGCGAACCACAGCCCGCCGGCCCAGAAGGCAATGGCGATGCTAGAGAGGGCCGAGAAGAAGCGGGCCATCGCGGGTGACGATCCGTGGAAAGCGGGCAGGAAGGCGCGCAGCGCAGGCCGGGCGGGCGCTCAGAGATAGCGCACGTCGAGGATCTCGTACTCCTTGATCCCGCCGGGTGCCTGCACCTCGGCGAGGTCGCCGGCGTACTTGCCGATCAGCGCCCGGGCGATGGGCGAGCCGATGGAGATCTTGCCCTGCTTGATGTCGGCCTCGTCGTCACCGACGATCTGGTAGGTCACCACGTCCTGGCTGGACTGGTCCTGCAGTTCCACCGTGGCGCCGAACACGCAGCGGCCGTCGGCATCGAGCAGCTTCGGGTCGATGATCT
>CAZXJW010000406.1:0-2760 GCA_964641005.1 uncultured Rhodocyclaceae bacterium | reverse complement strand
TCAAGCGCAAGGCCATCCTGCTGGCCAAGGTGCAGGACGAGGGCGGCCACGGCCTTTACCTCTACGCCGCCGCCGAGACGCTGGGCGTGTCGCGCGACGAGCTCGTGGAGGCGCTGCACGCGGGCCGCGCGAAGTACTCGTCGATCTTCAACTATCCCACGCTCACCTGGGCCGACATCGGCGTGATCGGCTGGCTGGTGGACGGCGCGGCCATCATGAACCAGATCCCCCTGTGCCGCTGCTCCTACGGGCCGTACGCCCGCGCCATGATCCGCATCTGCAAGGAGGAGTCCTTCCACCAGCGCCAGGGCTATGACCTGCTGCTCACGCTCATGCAGGGCACCCAGGCCCAGCGCGACATGGTGCAGGACGCGGTGAACCGCTGGTGGTGGCCGTCGCTGATGATGTTCGGCCCGCACGACGCCCAGTCGCAGCACTCGGGCGACAGCATGCGCTGGGGCATCAAGCGCATCTCCAACGACGACCTGCGCCAGAAGTTCGTGGACGCCACCGTGCCCCAGGCCCAGGTGCTCGGCGTTTCGCTGCCCGACCCGGCGCTGAAGTGGAACGAGGCCCGGGGCCACTGGGACTTCGGCGCCATCGACTGGGCGGAGTTCTGGAACGTGGTGGGCGGCAACGGCCCCTGCAACCGCGAGCGCCTCGCCGAGCGCGTCAGCGCCTGGGAGGAGGGCGCCTGGGTGCGCGAGGCCGCCCTGGAGCATGCCCGCAGGCGCGCGGCCCGCGCCCAGGCCGCCTGAACGCAGGGAGAGGAACATGGATCGCAAGGAATGGCCGCTCTGGGAGGTCTTCATCCGCAGCCGCAACGGCCTGGACCACAAGCACTGCGGCAGCGTGCACGCGCCCGATGCGAAGCTCGCGCTGCAGATGGCGCGCGACGTCTACACCCGGCGCATGGAGGGCGTGAGCCTGTGGGTGGTGCGCTCGGAGCACATCGTGGCCTCCGACCCCGACGCCAAGCCCGAGCTGTTCGACCCGGCGGCGGACAAGATCTACCGCCACCCCACCTTCTACAAGCTGCCCGACGCCGTCGACCACATGTGAGGCCGCAATGGCGAGCGCATCCGACCCCCATCTCGACTACGTGCTGCGCCTGGGTGACAGCGCGCTGGTGCTCGGCCAGCGGCTGTCCGAGTGGTGCGGCCACGCGCCGGTCCTCGAGGAGGACCTGGCGCTTGCCAACACCGCCCTCGACCTGATCGGCCAGGCGCGCCTGCTGCTCACCCATGCCGGTAGCATCGAGGGCGCCGGCCGCGACGAGGACGCGCTCGCCTTCCTGCGCGATGCCGGCGAGTTCCGCAACGTCACGCTGGTGGAGCTGCCCAACGGCGATTTCGCCCGCACGGTGCTGCGCAACCTGCTGTTCTGCGCCTTCCAGGCGCAGCTCTGGTCGCGCCTGGCCGGATCGGAGGACGCGGAACTGGCCGCCATCGCCGCCAAGAGCGCCAAGGAGACGCGCTACCACGTGGAGCACGCCGGCGACTGGTGCATCCGGCTTGGCGACGGCACCGAGGAGTCCCGTCGGCGCATGCAGGCGGCGCTCGACCTGCTCTGGCCCTACACCGCCGAGCTGTTCTCGCCGGACCCCGTGGACGAGGCGGTCGCAGCCACCGGCATCGGGCCGGCATGGGCTTCCCTCGAGGCCGACTGGACAGCCGCGGTGCGGCCCGTGCTGGAGGAGGCGACGCTCGCCATTCCCGCGCCCGCGCCGTTCCGGTCCACGGGCAAGGGGGGCGTCCACAGCGAACACCTCGGTCACCTGCTGGCGGTGATGCAGGTGCTGCCGCGCAGCCACCCGGGCGCGAGGTGGTGAGGCCATGCTGAGCACGGCGCGCGCCTGGGAGGTGCTGGACGCCGTCCCGGACCCGGAGATCCCGGTGCTGTCGGTGTGCGACCTGGGAATCGTGCGCGACGTCCGGGCCGAGGGCGGCACCATCTCGGTGACGGTGACGCCAACCTACTCGGGTTGCCCGGCCACCGAGGCCATCGCCGGCGACATCCGCGGCGCCCTGCTGGGGGCAGGGGCCGAGCATGTGGAGGTGCGCACCCGTCTCGACCCGCCCTGGAGCACGGACTGGATCAGCGAAGGCGGGCGCGAGAAGCTGCGCCGCCATGGCATCGCGCCGCCGCACCCCGTGGCCGCGGACGCGCCGCGGCCGGTTCGCATCGTCGGCCGTGCCGTGCAATGCCCTCGTTGCGGGTCCGCACGCACCACCCGCCTGTCGGCCTTCGGCTCCACGGCCTGCAAGGCGCTGTACCGATGCGAGGCCTGCCGGGAGCCGTTCGACTACTTCAAGCCGCTTTGATGACTCCACTCGTTCCGAGGCCGAGATGACGCCGCGATTCCACCGCCTGACCATCGCCGAGGTGCGCCGCGAGACGCCCGAGGCGGTGAGCCTGCGCTTCCAGGTGCCCGATGAACTGGGCGAGGCCTTCCGCTTCGTGCAGGGCCAGCACGTGGCGCTGCGCACCGTGATCGACGGGGTCGAGGTGCGGCGCAACTACTCCATCTGCGCCGGCGTGGACGACGGCGAGCTGCGCGTGGCCGTGAAGGAGGTGCCCGGCGGGGTCTTCTCCACTTGGGCGAACCGGCACCTCAAGGCCGGTGACGCCATCGACGTGATGACGCCGGACGGAAAAGTGGTGGCCACGAACGACGACCTCAACGGCAAGGACGCAGGGCTGGTGTTCACGCCGAGCGCCGACGGCGACTACATCGTTCGCATTCGCGACCTCAACAGC
>CAZXJW010000405.1:0-2763 GCA_964641005.1 uncultured Rhodocyclaceae bacterium | reverse complement strand
ATGCGCTCGGCGGCGGCTGTGAACTCGCCCTGATGTGCGACTTCATCATCGCCGCGGACAACGCGAAGTTCGGCCAGCCCGAGATCAACCTCGCCATCATCCCGGGCGCCGGCGGCACCCAGCGCCTGCCGCGCTTCGTGGGCAAGTCCAAGGCCATGGAGATGTGCCTGCTGGGCCAGGCCCGGATGATGGACGCCGCCGAGGCCGACCGCGTGGGCCTGGTGAGCCGCGTGGTCCCCACCGAGAAGCTGCTCGAGGACGCCCTGGCCACCGCCGCGAAGATCGCCGATCTGTCGCTGCCCATCGTCATGATGGCCAAGGAATCGGTGAACCGCGCCTTCGAGACCACGCTGGCCGAGGGCGTACGCTTCGAGCGCCGGCTGTTCCATTCCGCCTTCTCCACCGAGGACCAGAAGGAGGGAATGTCGGCCTTCGTGGAGAAGCGCAAGCCCGCCTTCCGCCACCGGTGACGGGGTCGGGCGGATCGGCTATGATCCGCGCCCTTCGTGCTGGCGTAGCTCAGTTGGTAGAGCAACTGATTCGTAATCAGTAGGTCGGAGGTTCGATTCCTCTCGCCAGCACCAGCCGCACCGTCGTAGAGGATCCACGAAGAAGCCCGCCCGGGCGCGAGATGGCCGGTCCCACCGGCCATCGTCGTTTGCGGCGGGCCGCGAGGGGAGGCCGTGGCAGCGTCCGCGGCGCCGGGGTGGGACCACACCGACCGGAGGAGATCACCATGCGTACCGCCCTACTGGCGCTGGCCTGCCTGTGCGCCGCCGCCCCCGTCCGCGCGGAGGACGACGGCGAGGAGTTCCTGCGCCTGCTGCGCAATCCCGCCTCGCGCGAGCTCGCCCAGCGCTACATCGACAATGCCGCCAACAAGTGGGAAGGCCGGGTGATCTGCACGCCGGAAGCCGGCCGCGAGGGGGCGCGATTCGTGGCCGTGCGCGACTGGTTCGAGGCCCACCCGCAGGAGATGTGGCGGCCGCAGCGCTACCTCATCATGCAGGGCCTGCAGAAGTCGTTTCCATGCGCGCCGAAGTCCTGAACGTCGCCCCATCGAGGAGCCAGCCGTGAAGATCACCGAGGTCAGGGTCCATCCGCTGCGCACGGCGCTCGAGACGCCGTTCGCCTTCTCCCAGGGCTGGGTGAAGCATCGCTCCGCCACGCTGGTGGAGGTTGTCACGGACCAGGGACTCACGGGCTGGGGAGAGGCCTTCGCCCAGGGGCTCGAGCCGCCGCAGATCGCCGCGGCCGTGATCCAGTCCGCGCTCGCGCCGCTGGTGATCGGGGCCGATCCGCTGGACGTGGAGGTGCTCTGGCACCGCATGTACCACGCCACCCGCGACTACGGCCGCAAGGGCTCGGTTGTGGCCGGCATCAGCGCCATCGACATCGCGCTCTGGGACCTCGCCGGTCAGATCCACGGCGTGCCGGTGCACAAGCTCCTCGGCGGCGCGTTCCGCACTCGTGTGCAGGCCTATGCGACGGGCTTCTACCGCATCTCGGGGCAGGGCGAGGCCGCCCGGCTCGCGGACGAGGCCCGTGCCCATCATGCCGCGGGTTTCCGCTGCATGAAGGTGAAGCTCGGCTACGGCCTCGCCGACGACGTGGCGGTGATGCAGTCGGTGGTGCGCGCGGTGGAGGGGTTGGGCGTGACGCTCATGGTGGACACCAACCACGCCTACGGCGTGGGCGACGCCGTGCGCCTCGGGCAGGCCATCGAGGGCTTCGGCCTGCGCTGGTACGAGGAGCCCGTGGCACCGGAGCACGTGGCCGGCTACCGCGAGGTGCGCTCGCGGGTGCGCATTCCCATCGCCGGCGGCGAGAACGAGCACACCCTCTACGGCTTCCGCGACTTCCTCGCCGCCGGCGCCGTGGACATCGCCCAGCCCGACATCGGCTCGGTGGGCGGATTCACGGCCTGCCGCCACGTGATCGCCCTCGCCCAGGCCCACGGGGTGCAGGTCAATCCCCACGTGTGGGGCTCGGCCATCGCCCAGGCGGCCTCGCTGCAGCTCATGGCCGCGGTGCCCGTGGCGCACCACGCCGTGTTCGCCGAGGAACCCATCTTCGAGTACGACCGCTCGTCGCATCCGTTCCGCCAGCAGCTCGTGGCGGAACCCGTGCAGCACGTGGACGGGTGGATCGACATTCCCGCGCGCCCCGGGCTGGGCGTCAGCGTCGACCGGGCGGTGCTGGAGCGCTATCGCTGCTGACCGGCGCGGCCCCGTGATGGTGCGGCGAGCACGGCGCGGGCACGAAGATGGAGCCGGAATCTTCCAGGGCGGAAGTGCAACCCATTGAATAAAAACTCTTTGCGGCGTGGCATGCCGATTGCGATACAGAAGGCGGTGTCAGCCGGCACGGTTCGCCGGACCGGTTGCCCACTGAGATCCTCCGTGACTTTCGACCCGTCCTCGCGACGGGTCTTTTTTCGTCCGCCTACTGCAGCGATTCGAGGAAACGCGCGAGCTGCGCGCGCTTGTCCGGATCGTCCTGCCGGTAGAGCATCACCGTCCCGGGCGCCACGGCCTGCGGGTCGGCGAGCCAGCGGTCGAGCAGGTCGGCATTCCACTTCTGCCCGGCGAGCGCCTTGCGGAAACCCTCCGAATAGACGAACCCCTCCGCGGTGCCGGCAGGGCGCGCGGTGACGCCGTGCAGGTTCGGCCCCTGACGGGCGGGCTCGCCTTCGCCGAAGGAATGACATGCGCCGCAGTGATTCAGGGCGAGCCGGCGCGCGGCGGCGAGCTCGTCCTGGGC
>CAZXJW010000404.1:0-2770 GCA_964641005.1 uncultured Rhodocyclaceae bacterium | reverse complement strand
CCGCGAACCCGATCCGTCGCGCTGCGCCGAGGCGCCGGCCTCCGCGGCCGGCGTGATCCTCGTGCCCGGCGTGGCCTTCGACGCCACGGGCGGGCGGCTCGGCTACGGCGGCGGCTTCTACGACCGGCTGCTGCCGGGGGCGGCCCTCACGGCTGCGCTGGTGGCGGCGGCCTTCGAACTGCAGGTGGTGGAGTCGGTGCCCATGGGGCCGCTGGACCGGCGCGTGGAAGTGCTGGTCACCGAAGCGCGGACGCTCGCGACGCGATCAGGCTGAGGGTGCGTTCGGTGGCGCCGCGGTGCGAGGCGGCGAAGGCGAGCGCCGCGTCGGCCATGCGCGCCCGCGCCACCGGATCCGACAGCAGCTCGCGGGCCGCGGCCGCCAGCTGTGGCGCGTCGTGCACCTCCCGGGCCGCGCCGGCCTCGACGGCGAGCCGGGCCGCGTCGGCGAAATTGAAGGTGTGCGGCCCGATCAGCACCGGCCGTCCGGCGGCGCAGGGCTCGATCAGGTTCTGGCCGCCCAGCGGCAGCAGGCTGCCACCCACGAAAGCCACGTCGCAGGCGGCGTAGTAGGCGAACATCTCGCCCATGCTGTCGCCGAGCACCACTTGCACCGCCGCGTCCACCGTGGTCTCCGCGCTGCGGCGGACGCTGCGGAATCCACGCGCGGCCAGCAGCCGCTCCACCTCGTCGAAGCGCTGCGGGTGGCGCGGCACCAGCACCAGCAGCGCACCGGGCACCTCCAGCGCGCGGAAGGCGTCGAGCACCAGGTCTTCCTCGCCCTCGCGGGTGCTCGCCGCCAGCAGCACGGGGCGCGCGGTGCCGAAGCGTTCCCGCAGGCGCGTGCCGAGGGCGAGCATGGCTTCGGGCGGCGTCACGTCGAACTTCAGGTTGCCTGTCACCACCGGCTGCGACGCACCGAGTGCCTCGAGCCGCGCAGCGTCGTCGCGGGTCTGGGCGCCGATTCCGGCGAGTGAGCGCAGCGCCTCGGCCGTGAGTCCCGCCAGGCGGCCGTAGCCGCGCGCCGAGCGGGAGGACAGCCGCGCATTCACCAGGAACAGCGGCACCGCCCGCCTCCGGCACGCCGCCGCCAGGTTGAACCAGATCTCCGTCTCCATGAGCACGCCTGCCACGGGGCGGTAATGCGCGAGGAAGCGGCCCACCGCGAAGGGCAGGTCCCAGGGCAGGTAGGCGCGCAGCACCCGGTCGCCGAACAACTGCTCGCCGGTGGCGCGCCCCGTGGGCGTGGTGTGGGTCAGCAGGATGCGGTGGTCGGGGTGGCGCGCGAGCAGCGCCTCCACCAGCGGCCCCGCCGCGCGGGTCTCGCCCACCGAGACGGCATGGATCCAGATCACGGGGCGCGCCGCGGCGGGCGCGCCTGGCGGTCCCTGCGTGGAGGCCGGATAGCGTCCCAGCCGCTCACCCACGTGATGCAGGTATTGCGGCTGCCGCCGCGCCCGCCAGGCCAGGTGCAGCAGTGCAAACGGCAGCAGGGCGAACAGCACCAGCGAATACAGCATTCGCCTCATGCGGCGACTCCAACGCGCTGCAGCGCGGCGATCACCGCCGCCAGCGACGGCGCCGACCGCCCGTCGCCTGCGTTGCACGCCCACGCGCCCGCCAGCACGCCCGTGGCCGCCGGGTCCGTGCTCACGTAGATGCCAACCGTGGGCCGGCCCAGCGCCGCGGCGAGGTGGGTGAGCCCGGTGTCCACGCCCGCCACCAGTTCCGCGCGTCCGATCAGCCCGGCCACGGCGTGCAGGCCCAGGCGCGGCGGGACACGCGCCGCGGCGATGCCCTCCGCGAGAGACTCGCTGCGCTTGCGTTCGGCCGGGCTGCCCCACGGCAGAACCGAGGCGATGCCGCGGCCGGCGAGATGGCCGATCAGCTTCTTCCACTGGTACTCGGGCCAGGCCTTGGAATCGGCGCTGGTGGCGTGCAGCAGCACCGCATACGGGCTGGCCGGGAGCCAGGCATGGCGCTCGGCGGGCGAGAGCCAGGGCCGGTCGGGGTCGGGTGGCGAGTCGTCCTCGACCTCCGGGGGAGGAAAGGGCGGCGCCGCGATGCCGTAGTCGGGTTCGCCCTGCGGGGCGTAGCCCAGCGCGAGTCCGGCGAGCTCGCGGTTGCGCACCACGGCATGCCGTCCCCACGGCACGGCGTGGACGCGGTCGTAGGCCCAGCCCAGCGGCTCGCGCGAACTGTGCCAGTCCAGGCCGTGGCGCTCCCCCGGCGCCAGGCGCGCCACCAGGGCGCTCTTCAGCAGCCCCTGCGTGTCGATGACCACGTCGTAGGCGCCCTCGCGCAACGTCTCTCGCAGGGCGCCAATCTCGCGCCACGCGGCCGCGCCGAGCAGGCCGCGGCGCCAGCGGCGCAGCGCGCAGGGGACGACCCGGCGCAGGCCGCGGCGGCTCAGTGCGGGGATGGCGGCGAAGGATTCCTCCACCACCCAGTCCACCACGGCCCCGGGCAGGGCGCGGCGGATGTCGGCCACCACGGGGAGGTTGTGGACCACGTCTCCCAGCGAGGAGGTCTTGACGAGCAGGATGGTGGTCACGGGGGGCGGGTCGCGCGTCGCGCCGGCGCGGGCGAAATCGCTGCGGCCGAGCGAAGCGCGCAGATTATAATTGTCCGTCTCCCGCCCCGGACCCGCCCGTCCCCTTTTTTGGCCCCCCCATGACCAAGACTGCTCTCGTCACCGGCATCACCGGTCAGGACGGCGCATACCTCGCCGAGTTCCTGCTCGGCAAGGGCTACGTCGTTCACGGCATCAAGC
>CAZXJW010000403.1:0-2779 GCA_964641005.1 uncultured Rhodocyclaceae bacterium | reverse complement strand
AGCACGCGCTTGACGTTGCCGTCGAGGATCGCCTGCCGCTCGCCGAAGGCGAAGGCGGCCACCGCGGCGGCGGTGGAGCGCCCGATGCCCGGCAGCGCCTCGATGGCCGCCGCGCTGCCGGGAAAGCGTCCGCCGTGGCCCGCCACCACCTCGCGGGCGGCGCGGTGCAGGTTGCGGGCGCGGGCGTAGTAGCCCAGCCCGCTCCAGTGGGCGAGCACCTCGTCCTCGCTCGCCGCCGCCAGCACCGCCACGTCGGGGAAGCGCGCCAGGAACCGCTCGTAGTAGGGAATCACGGCGGACACCTGGGTCTGCTGGAGCATCACCTCGGAGAGCCAGATCCGGTAAGGATCGCGGGTGCCCTGCCAGGGCAGGCCTTGCCGGCCATGGACGCGCTGCCAGCGCACCAGCGCCGCCGCGAACGGCTCGTCTCGCGCCATCACGAGCCGCGCTCGAGGCGCGGCGCACGCGGGCAGTCCGACGCGGATCGCTGTCCCGGCCCGGGCGGCAGCGCGAACGGCGGCCGGCTCATGGCTCGGCCGGCGAGGCGAAGCAGATGCGGTTGCGCCCCTCGGTCTTGGCACGGTACATGGCGTGATCGGCGGTGCGCAGGAGCGCATCGCCACCGCCGGCCTCGGCGCCGTCCTCGGGAAACAGCGCCACGCCGATGCTGCACGTGACCCGCACCGGCTTGCCGTTGACCATGTGGGGCTCGGCCACCGCCTCGCGCACCCGCTGGAGGACCTGCATCACGTCGCTGCGGCTGCCCGGATCGGTGAGCAGCAGCACGAACTCGTCGCCGCCCAGGCGCGCCACCGTATCGGCGTCGCGCACGCAACCCGCGAGGCGGCGGGCCACCGACTTGAGCAGCACGTCGCCGGCATCGTGGCCGAGCTCGTCGTTGACCGCCTTGAAGCCATCCAGGTCGAGGAAGGCAAGGGCCAGCAGGCGCCTGTGCCGCGCGGCCGAAGCGAGCGCGACGGTGACCCGGTCCTCGAGCAGTTCGCGGTTCGCGAGCCCCGTGAGCGCGTCGTGGGTGACGCGGTGCTCGAGCTCGCTGCGATAGCGGATCAGCTCGGTCACATCGGAGAACATGCCCACGTAGTGCGTCACGGCACCCTGGTCGTCGCGCACCGGCGAGACCGACAGCTGGTTCCAGAACAGCCGCCCGTCCTTGCGGTAGTTGCGCAGCAGCACGCGCGCCTCGGTGCCGTTCGCCACCGCCTCCCCGAGCACCTTGAGGTCGGGCTGGTCATGGTCGGAGCCCTGCAGGAAGCGGCAGTTGCGCCCCACCGCGTCGGCATACGCGTAGCCCGTGATGCGCTCGAAGGCGCCGTTGACATACTCGATCGGCTGGTCGGGGTGGCGAACGTTGACGATCATGATCGCGCTGTCGCTCGCCTCCACCGCGCGGGTGCGCAACCGCAGGAGCTCGTCGGCCCGGCGCCGGTCGCTGACGTCGCGCACCACCGCGATCACCACCGCCTCGCCGTGGATGACCCGGGCGGCACGGTAGACCTCCGCGGGGATCACGTGGCCGTCGGCGTGGCGCAGCCAGCGATCCCGCTCGACCTCGGAGGGCACGGGCGCCTGGGAGATGGCTGCCTGGATGGCACGCTCGAGCGACGAGCGCGTCATGTTGACCATGACGTCGGCGGGGCCGAGGCGCAGCAGCTCGGCGCGCGAATACCCGAGCATCCTGCAGCCGGTCTCGTTGGCGTCCACGAACCTGAGCGTGGCCGGGTCGATGAGGTAGATGCCCTCGGCGGCCACGTCCATGGCCAGCCGGAAGCGCTCCTGCGCCGCCTCGGCGCTCAGCCGGTCGGTGAGGTCGCGCGCCACGGCCACCACCAGTTCGCGGCCGCCCGCCTGGATCAGCGAGCGGCGGATCTCCACCGGCAGGTAGCTGCCGTCCTTGCGACGCAGCCGGCGACGGGTGTCCTCGGGGTGTCCGGACGACAGCGCCCCGGGCTGCAGCTGGTCGTACACCGCGCGCATGGACGCGCGGTCGAAACCCTCGGTGATCCGGGCGGGCTCGAGCGCGAGAAGCTCCTCGCGCGTGTAGCCCAGCAGCCGGCAGGCGGCGGCATTCACGTCCACGTACTGGAGCGTGGCGCGGTCCACCACGAAGATGGGGTCGGGCGCCGTGTCCATCGCCACGCGCATGCGCTCCAGGGCCTCGAGCGCCTGCCGCCGCTGGGTCACGTCGCGCACGAACACCATCACTGCGGCCTTGCCGCTCCAGTTGACGAGTGCGCTCGCCGCCTCGCCTGACACCTCGGTGCCATCCAGGCGCAGGTAGCGCTGTTCCACCCGCGGCTCGTGCAGCCCGGCGCGGAGGTGGCGCACGCGATCGACGGAACGCTGCCGGTCGTCCGGATGGATGAGGTCGAGGCGGTTGCGCCCGATCAGCTGCTCGGGGCGGGTGGCGCCGAGCAGTTCCATGCCCGCCCGGTTCACGTAGACGATGCGGTCATCGGCATGGATGAAGATGGCGTCCGGCGTCTCCTCCACCAGCTCGCGGTAGCGCGCCTCGCTCTCGCGAAGCGCGGAGAGTGCCTCGTCGCGGCGCAGGAACCAGGCGCGCAGGCGGTCGAAACCGAGGTCGAGCATGGGCGGGGGGAAGCCGTGGCGCGTGCGGGAGGCTCTAGCTTTGCACAAACGCCGCCACGTTGCCCGGCGGGCACCAGCGGGAGATGCTGGAGCGGGTGATGGGAATCGAACCCACGTCTAAAGCTTGGGAAGCTGAGGCAACAGACGCTCCCATACACCTGCTAACGCA
>CAZXJW010000402.1:0-2782 GCA_964641005.1 uncultured Rhodocyclaceae bacterium | reverse complement strand
GCGCGGCGCAGGTCCGGGTCGGCCAGCGGCGCCGCGGGCCGGTCGAGCGCCGCGAAGTCGAGCTGCGCCTGGCGCAGCGCCTCGAGGGGCACGCCGGCAGCCTCCGCCACGCCCGCCAGGGCCTGTTCGCGGCGCACCCGCGCGCGTGCCAGCGCCACCTCGCCCTCGATGGCCCGCATGCGCACCGCGGCCGTGTCGGCGGGCGCGGCCCAGCCCGCCTGCTCGCGCCGCTCGGCCAGCGCCAGCAGCGCCTCGCGCGCCTCCTGCTCGGCAACGAGCGCCTGCGCCGTGCGCTCGGCCACGTACAGGTCCACGAAGTGGCGCCGCAGGCGGCTGCGCACGCGCCATGCGGCGGTGGCCACCTCGAGTTCGGCGGCCTCCTGCTGGCGCTCGAGCTGGGCGGTGCGGGCGCCGCGCTTGTCGCCCAGGTCGATGGGCAGGCCCACCAGCACGCCCAGTCCCCAGGGCGTCTCGCCGGCGGACTCCTTGGTGTTGTACTCGGGACGCGCGGTGAGCGTGTAGGGAAGGCGGGTGCGCGAGGTGTCGGTCTCGGCCGCGGCCACGGCGAGCCGCGCGCGCGCCACGGCGATCTCGGGGTGCCAGTAGACCGCCGCGAGCGACAGTGCCGCGAGGTCCCAGGCCGCACGCGGCCAGGGCTCCGCGGCGCCCTGCGTCCTCAGGTAGTCGCGCAAGCCCTCGTCCTCGAGCGTGCGCGCGGAATAGGCATCCGCGGCGCGCGCCGCGTCGAGCGGACGGGGCTGGTACTGCACGCGCGCACAGCCGGCCGACAGCAGCAGCGCCACGCAGCAGGCGAGACTCGGGCGCAATGCGGCCTGCCACATCGGGTTCAGTGCAACTTGACGTGCGGCTCGGTGCGGCGCGAGATGGAGCGCGCGACGGTGTCGAGCGCCACCTTGGTGAAGCCGTGCAGCGCCAGCTCGTGCATCTTGTAGAGCGACTTGTACATCATGCCCGCGAACACGCCCTCGATCATGAGGGTGCCGCGGGTGATGCTGCCCATCAGGCTGCCCACGGTGCTGTAGGCGCCGAGCGACACCAGCGATCCGAAGTCGCGGTAGCGCCACGGCGGCACGGTGGCACCCGAGAGGCGGCGCGGCAGCCACTTCACCAGGTGCGAGGCCTGCTGGTGCGCCGACTGGGCGCGCGGCGGCACCCAGCCGTTCTTCTCGGGCCAGGGGCAGGCGGCGCAGTCGCCGAGGGCGAAGATGTTCGTGTCGCGCGTGAGCTGCAGGTTCTGGTTCACCACCAGCTGGTTGATGCGGTTGGTCTCCAGGCCGTCGAGGTTGGCGAGGAACTCGGGCGCCTTGATGCCCGCGGCCCACACCACGATCTCGGCGCGCACGTCGCGTCCGCTGGCGGTGCGCAGGCCCGAGGCGGTGACCTCGGTGACGCGCTCGCCCGTGAGCACCTGCACGTTGAGCTTGCGCAGCAGGCCCTCGGTGGCCTCGGACAGGCGCTCGGGCAGGGCGGGCAGGATGCGCGGCGCCGCCTCCACCAGCGTGATCTTGAGGTCGCGCTCGGGAACGATGCGGTCGAGGCCGAAGGCCACCAGCTCGCGGGTGGTGTTGTGCAACTCGGCGGAGAGCTCCACGCCGGTGGCGCCGGCGCCGATGATGGCCACGTGCAGCTGCTCGGGCGCCAGCGGCGCGCCCTGGGCGTTGGCGCGCAGGCAGGCATTGAGCAGCCGCGTGCGGAAGCGCTCGGCCTGGTCCGGGGTGTCCAGGGCGATGGCGTGCTGCGCGGCGCCCGGGGTGCCGAAGTCGTTGGTCTGGCTGCCGATGGACAGCACCAGGGTGTCGTAGCCCACGGCGCGTCGCGGCAGGACCTGCGCGCCGGTCTCCGGATCCATCAGCGGCGCGAGCCAGACCTGGCGGGCGCCGCGCTCGAGGCCGTCCATGCGTCCGAGCTGGAACTCGAAGCCGTGCCACCTCGCCTGCGCGAGGTAGTCCAGGGCGTGGTCGTTGAGGTCCATGCTGCCGGCGGCCACCTGGTGCAGCAGCGGCTTCCAGAGGTGGGTGCGGGAGCGGTCGATGAGGGTGATGCGGGCGAGGCCCTTGCGGCCGAGGCGGTCGCCCAGGCGCGTGGCGAGCTCGAGGCCGCCGGCGCCCCCGCCGACGATCACGATGCGGTGCCTGCCGGGCGGGCTGGATTCTTCGGTCATCGGCGGTTCTTTCCCCTTGGAAGCGGGAGCATAGTGGAAAGCATCGCCACGCAGGAAGCTGCACCCGGTCCGGCCGCGATCTGCACATACAATCGGGGCATCGATGGACAGGGGCCCGGGGCACCGATGGAAGGCCGGATCGGCAAGTACCAGTTGAAGTCGGAGTTGGGACGCGGCATGAACAGCGTCGTCTGGCTCGTCTTCGACGAGTTCCTCAACTCCGACCTGGCGCTCAAGGTCTACCAGGCCCAGCCGGGCATGACCCTGCCGGTCTCGGCGGACGTGCAGTTCGTGAGCGAGGCGGCGCTCGCGGGCCGCCTGGTGCACCCGAACATCGTCACCATCATCGACGCCGTCGCCGAGGAGGGCCGTCGCTACGTGGCCATGGAGTACGTGGCCGGCGGCAGCCTCGCGCGGCACACCCGGCCCGGCACGCTGCTGCCGGTGTCCGACGTCATCCAGATCGCCTTCAAGTGCAGCAGCGCGCTGGACTACGCCTCGCGCCAGGGCGTGGTGCACCGGGACATCAAGCCCTCCAACGTGCTGCTCGGCCCGGGGCTCGAAGTGAAGGTCACCGACTTCGGCGCCGCCTTCGTGGCC
>CAZXJW010000401.1:0-2782 GCA_964641005.1 uncultured Rhodocyclaceae bacterium | reverse complement strand
TGGGGGCCTGGCAGCCGTAGGTGGGCGAACCGCCCAGGCCGGACATGCCGCCGGCACAGGCGGTGAGGAGGAGTGTGGTCGTCGTTGCGGAGAGCAGGACACGCGGCTTCACGGACGTACCTCCTTCGGCACGTCCGTGTGCGCGGAGGCGACGGTGCGTTCCAGCCAGGCCTCGATCTGGGCGGCGGTCGCAGCGCCTTGGAGCACACGTCCGTCGCCGGCGATGAGGGTGGGGGTGCCTTCGATGCGCAGGCGGTTCGCCAGCGCGATGTTCCGGTCGATGGGGTGGGCGCAGGTGCGCGCCTTCGGGTTGGCGCCGCGGGTCATCAGTGCCTGCCATGCCTTCGCGCGATTGCCGCTGCACCACACGTGAACGGCGCGGTCGCGGGCCTTGAGGTGCAGGCTCGCGATCGGGAAAAGGAAGGTGTGGACGGTGACGTTGGCTACCTTGCCCAGTTCCGCTTCGAGCCGTTCGCAGAAAGGACAGTCGGGGTCACTGAAGACCGCGACCACCCGGCTGCCGTCGCCGCGCACGGTGCGGATGGCGTCGGCGAGCGGGAGTGCAGAGAAGTCGATCCGATGGCTCGCGCGTTCGCGCTCCTCGGTGAGATCGCGCTGGGCGGTCAGGTCCACCAGGTGCCCGAACAGGAAGTAGCGGCCTGTCGCATCGGTGTAGACGGTGCGTGGTCCCATGCGGACTTCGAAGACGCCGGGCCACGGCGTGGGCGCGGGTGTGCCGAAGGTCGTGCCCGGGTAGCGCGTCTCCAGAGTTTCGCGGGCGGGGGGACGCGTAGTGGGTTGTTGCGGTTCGTCCGTCTGGGCGTGCGCGACGGATGCGCTGAGGCTCAGGACGGCCAGCGCCAGTGTTCGGGCGTTACGGTTCATCGGGGTCCTCGGCGGTTCGAGTGCGGGTGCGTTGCTGGAGGAGGGGGAGATCGGCCTCGGGTTCGTCGGCGTCGTCTCGTGCGCGGGGAGGGGCGTTCGCGTCTGCGCCGGGGGTGTCGAGCGAACCGCCCAGGTTCATGCCCTGGGTCACCACCACATCCACATGTCGGCCGGCATCCACCTCGATCACGGGGAAGACTTTTTCGGCGAGGCTGATGTAGTACTGGGCGAGGCGATCCAGCGCCCGGCCCATGCCGACGCCCAGGCCGGCCTGGAGCTGGCGCTCGGGATCCACGGTGCTGGTGGTACCAAGCGGCGAGACCTGCAGAGTCGTGGCGCCCATGCGGAAGGCGTGGCCGATGCCACCAGCGACGCCGGCGAGCAGCGCGTTGGCGAGAATCTGGCCCTGCTTGGAGACGAGTCGTCCTCGCAGGCCGGCCTTGCCGTCTTCACCGGCCACGTAGCCCTTGAGCGGCACGTCGAGGGCGGTCCCATCGCGATTCACGCAGGACAGCGTCTCGGTGCGCAGGTACGCGCGTTCGGCGCTCACGTCGCCGAAGCCGGCGGCCACCACGAAGCACTCCTTCACGCGGGAGCGGAACTGATTCGGCAGGACTGCGTGATCGAGCAGCTTGAGCACGACGGGCTGCGGATTGCGCTGAGCCTGTCCGCCCGTGGGGGCGTCCAGCCCGCCCAGCATGATGGCGCGGGCGAAGCTGCCGCTCGGCAGATAGCGGCGCGTATCGCGAGGCGTCGGCCCTTGGGCGGGATTGGCGACCTTCTCTGCAGGTGGCGTCGGCTCGTTGAGGACGACCGAGACGATGCCGGCGGTGGGGAGCAGCGACTGCCCCGCTCCCGGCACCCCGAGTGGAGGGGAGGAGGAGGGAGGGGCACCGGGCGGTGGTGGGGGCAGCCGCTGCAAGAGGGGATCCCGGATGGGCACGTCGGTGCGCTTGTCGGGACCGAAATCGGGTTTGAGTGCCGGGGCAGACACCGGCGGCGGAGGAAGGGGGGTGAGACCATCGCGCTCCAGACGGCGCAGACGCACCATCATTTCCTTGGAGCGTTCGTCCAGCTGCGAGTGGCGTTGGTCGAGCTCACGGGTGTTCTGTTCGATCGCCTTCAGATGCGCATCGGCCTGGCCGCGCCAGGCGTCCTTGGGATCCACCTGGGCGCCGGGGGCGAGGATCTGCGTGGTGACCGGACGCGATGGCGTCTCCGTGGGCTTGCGGCTGGTGACCTGCACGGACAGGAAGGCGGTCCCGCCGATGACCCCGGCAAGCCCGGCCAGCAGCAGGTACTGGCGCTGCCGGGCCCGCGTCATGGAACGCACGGTGGGCTCAGTCATTCGCGCGGCGCTCCCGGATCACTGTGAGTCGGACGCGCTCGCCGGCGGCGAGGTGGACTTCGCCTGCGGCCGTGACTTCGGTATCGGGATCGAAGGCGATGGCCATCACACCGGGCTTGGCGAAGGTGCGCTCCTTGAGCGTTCGGGGTTCCTTCGCCGTGTTGCGGACCTCGAGGCGTTCCCCGATCAGTGTTGTGCCGATCCAGCGCGAGTCGATGAGGATCCGCAGGCCGTCGATGGCGGGGAGGAGTTGGGCGACGCGCTTCGCCTCGAAGCCTTCCACGCTCGCGCTGTCCGCCGTGGCGAGCGCCAGGTGCTTGAGCTGGCGCACGTGGGTTTGCGCGCGCAGCGGAGACGGTGCTGGTATGGCGGATTTCGGTTCGCGGATGACGATGGCCTCGGCCGGGGTGTCCACCGGTTCCAGCAGGAGCGAGACGCTGATACGTCCCGTGCTCACGAACACGTTGATGGGCTTCGTGGCGGTGGGCGAGGCAGGGCGGAGGTAGACCTCGCCGCGTTCCTCGTCCTTCTCCAGGACGAACTCCCCGC
>CAZXJW010000400.1:0-2784 GCA_964641005.1 uncultured Rhodocyclaceae bacterium | reverse complement strand
GACGCACACACGGCTGGCGGGTGGCGACGATGCGGCGCTGGTGGAGACCACGCCGGGGATGCTGCTGGCGGTGTCCACCGACATGCTGGTCTCCGGGCGCCACTTCCTTCCCGACGCCGACCCGGCCGGCATCGGCCACAAGTGCATGGCGGTGAACCTGTCCGACATGGCGGCCATGGGCGCCCGGCCGCGCTGGGCGACCCTCTCCATCGCGCTGCCCGGGGCCGACGAGGCCTGGATCGGCGCCTTCATGGACGGGCTGCTGGCGCTGGCGCGCCGCCACGACACGGATCTCGTGGGCGGGGACACCACCCGCGGGCCGCTGGCCGTGTGCATCCAGGTGATGGGCGAAGTGGCGCCGGAGCGCGCGCTGCTGCGCAGTGGCGCACGGCCCGGCGACGATCTCTGGGTCAGCGGTGCGCTGGGCGACGCGGCACTGGGGCTCGCCGCCCTGCAGGGGCGGGCACGCCTGGACGCCGGGGTCATGGCGGCCGCGCTGCGGCGCCTGGAGAGGCCGGAACCGCGCGTGGCCCTCGGCCTGGCGCTCGGCGGCCACGCCTCCGCGTGCATCGACGTCTCGGACGGCCTCGTGGCCGACGTCGGTCACGTCGCTGCACGCTCCGGCGTGGCCATGCGCATCGACTGGAGTCGCGTGCCCCTCGGCGCTGCCGCGGTCGCGGGCCGCGACGACGCGCTGGTGCGCGCCTGCGCGCTGTCCGGAGGCGACGACTACGAGCTCGCATTCTGCGCGCCGCCGGCGCGGCGCTCGGCCGTGGAGTCGGCCGGAGCGGCGGCGGGCGTGCCCGTCACGCGCATCGGCGTGGTGGAGACGGGCGATGGCGTGCGCGTGGTGGACGAGGGCGGGGCGCCCGTGCAACTGGAGGTCGCCGGCTTTGACCACTTCGCCTGAGGCCGCGCCGCTGCGTCCCGACCTGCGCTTCGTGCTGGCGCACCCGGCCCACGCCATCGCCTTCGGCTTCGGCGCCGGACTGGTGCGGCCCGCGCCGGGCACGGCCGGCACGCTGCTGGCGCTGCCGATGTTCTGGTTCGCCTACCCCCGCCTGCCCGACTGGGGCTTCCTGCTGCTGCTCGTGGCGCTGCTCGCGCTGGGCAGCTGGGCGTGCGCGCGCACCGGCCGGGCCCTGGGCGTGCACGACCACGGCGGCATGGTGATCGACGAGATCGTGGCCTTCCTGCTGGTGCTGTTCATGCTGCCCCGCGAGCCGGTGTGGGAGGCCTTCGGCTTCGTGCTGTTCCGGCTGTTCGACATCCTCAAGCCCATCCCCATCCGCTACTACGACCGCACCATGAAGTCCGGCTTCGGCGTGATGTTCGACGACCTGATCGCGGCGTTCTACACGCTGCTGGTGCTGGCAGCCTGGAAGGCGGTGGCCTGATGGCCGGGCGTGCCCACGACGACGCCTCGCTGCTGGAACTGGCCGAGCGGCTGGGCGTCGCGCTCGCCGCCCGCGGGGCGAAGGTCACGGCGGCCGAGTCCTGCACCGGAGGCTGGATCGCCGCCGCCATCACCGACGTGCCGGGCAGTTCGGCGTGGTTCGACCGCGGTTTCGTCACCTACAGCAATGCCGCGAAGCGCGCCGCGCTGGGGGTGTCGGCCCAGACTCTGCTGGCCCGCGGTGCGGTGTCGGAGCAGACCGTGCTCGAGATGGTGGACGGCGCCCTGCGCGAGAGCGGCGCGCAGCTCGGCGTGGCGGTGAGCGGCGTGGCCGGCCCCGGCGGCGGCACCGCCGAGAAGCCCGTGGGCACGGTGTGGATCGCCTGGGGCGCGGCGGACGGTACGCGCACGGCGCGGCGCTTCCGCTTCCCCGGCGACCGGGAGTCCGTGCGGCGGGCCGCCGTGGCCGCGGCCCTGGCCGGGCTGGTGGAGATGGCGGAGGCGCCGGTCTCGAGCTGAGGGCGGGCGTCGAGGGCGCCCCGGCGCACGGCCAGGCTCATCCCATGAGCCCCGGGGCGCGGATCATCCCCTCCAGGACTCCGGTCCGGCAGCCCGCTGCCGGGCGGTCCGAAGGAACCGAGCTGCCCCGCCCACCCCCGCCTATGGGAGAATCCGCATGTCCCCAACCCCCAACGTGATCCCCCTCAATCCCCCCATGGACGACAACAAATCCAAGGCACTCGCCGCCGCCCTGTCGCAGATCGAGAAGCAGTTCGGCAAGGGCTCGATCATGAAGATGGGCGAGCACGAGATCTCCCGCGACATCCAGGTGGTTTCCACCGGTTCGCTCGGCCTCGACCTGGCGCTGGGCATCGGCGGCCTGCCGCGCGGGCGGGTCGTCGAGATCTTCGGTCCCGAGTCCTCGGGCAAGACCACCCTCACGCTGCAGGTGGTGGCCGAGGCCCAGAAGCTCGGCGGAACGGCCGCCTTCATCGATGCCGAGCACGCCCTCGACCCCGGCTACGCCCGCAAGCTCGGCGTGAACGTGGACGAGCTGCTCATCTCCCAGCCCGACAACGGCGAGCAGGCCCTCGAGATCGCCGACATGCTGGTGCGCTCCGCCTCGGTGGACGTGGTGGTCATCGACTCGGTGGCGGCGCTGGTGCCGCGCGCGGAGATCGAGGGCGAGATGGGCGACCAGCTGCCCGGCCTGCAGGCGCGCCTCATGAGCCAGGCCCTGCGCAAGCTCACCGCCAACATCAAGCGCTCCAACACCCTGGTGATCTTCATCAACCAGATCCGCATGAAGATCGGCGTGATGTTCGGCAACCCCGAGACCACCACCGGCGGCAACGCGCTCAAGTTCTACGCCTCGGTGCGCATGGACA
>CAZXJW010000399.1:0-2790 GCA_964641005.1 uncultured Rhodocyclaceae bacterium | reverse complement strand
GCCAGCGCCGCTTCCGCGAGGAATACCAGGCGCAGATCAGCCCCTGGTACAACGGCCTTGTCCACGTGGGCGTGATGTACGCCGTGGGCCTGTCCGTCATCGCGTTCTGCGTCTCGCGCATGCAGAACGCCACATGGGAGTGGCTGCTCGTGCTCCCGGTGTTCTTCTTCTCGAACATCTTCGAGTGGTGGATCCACAAGTACGTGATGCACCGCCTCATCGACGTGTGGGCGCTGCGGGCCATCTACGACCGCCACACCCGCCAGCATCACCAGTACTTCACCAACAACGAGATGACGGTGGACTCCACGCGCGAGTTCCGCATCATCTTCTTCCCGTGGCGCGCGCTGGCCACGTTCATGGCCTTCGGCGTGCCCTTCGCCCTGGGGCTCGCCTGGCTGGTGAACGCCAACGCGGGCTACATCCTCATGGTCACCATCGTGGGTCAGTACCTCATCTACGAGACCTTCCACTACTGCTGCCACGTGCACGAGAACTGGTTCGTGCGCAACGTCCCCTTCGTGAACACCATCCGGCGGCACCACACGGCCCATCACAACCAGGGGATCATGATGGACCGCAACATGAACCTGACCTTCCCCATCGCCGACTGGCTCATGGGCACCAGCGACCTGAACCGCGGGCTGCTCGGGCACATCTTCAACGGCTACAGCACGAAGTACGTGAAGCCCGAGATCAAGGAGGCGATCGAGCGGCACACGCTGCACGAGCCGGGCATGGATCGCCAGCCGGCCTGACGGGTCTCGTCTCCACGGGTGCGGTTGGCGCACCCGTGCGGCTGGGCGGGTAGCGCGCCGCTATACTCCCCGCCATGAGCTTCTCCATCCCCGAACTGGTCCTGCTCGCCGTCGCCGCACTGCTGTTCGCGGCTCTGGTGTTCCTCGTCTCCCGGCTCATGACGCTGTCGCGCCAGCAGGCCGACCTGGCGGTGCGCGTCACCGACCTGCTCGAGGCCAAGCACCTGGCCATGCTCAAGGACGTGAACGACGGCCTGAACTCGCTAGGCGACCGGCTCGCCACCGCCGAGGCCGACAACGTGGAGCGGCTGCGCGGCGCCGTGGAGACCCAGCTGCGCCAGACCCGCGAGGCCATGGTGGCCATCCAGCTCTCCCAGAGCCAGGACATGGCCACCAACCGCGAGCAGCTCCTCGAGCGCGTGGCCGAGGTGCGCACCGACATGCTGGGCAAGACCCTCGCCGCGCTGGGCGAACAGGGCAAGGTGCAGGCCGAGACGCTGCAGGATTCCGTGCGCGGGCTCTCCCACCAGCTCACCGCCAGCATCGAGACCCTCACGCGCGCGGTGGACGCGCGCCTGGAGCAGATCCAGGGCAAGGTGGCCGAGCGGCTCGAGGAGGGCTTCCGCAAGACCAACGAAACGTTCGTGAGCGTGATGGAGCGCCTGGCCACCATCGACGAGGCCCAGCGCAAGATCGACGGCCTCACCACCAACGTGGTCAGCCTGCAGGAGCTGCTCGGCGACAAGCGC
Source organism: uncultured Rhodocyclaceae bacterium (assembly GCA_964641005.1). Classification (GTDB taxonomy): domain Bacteria; phylum Pseudomonadota; class Gammaproteobacteria; order Burkholderiales. Next base: position 1,283 of record CAZXJW010000399.1, on the reverse strand, counting down.
TCGCGCGGCGCCTACGGCGAGGTGCAGCTCGAGGCGCTGGTGCGCAACATCCTGCCGCCCTCGGCCTACGTCTTCCAGGCCAAGGTGGGCGACGAGCAGCGCGTGGCCGACTGCCTGCTTCAGCTGCCGGAACCCACGGGCATCGTGGCGGTCGATGCCAAGTTCCCCCTGGAGAACTACCACCGCATGTTCGAGCCCGGCCTCGGCGAGGTCGAGCGTGTCGCAGCCCAGCGCCAGTTCCGCGCCGACCTGCGCAAGCACGTGGACGACATCGCCAACCGCTACATCGTCCCCGGCGAGACTTCCGACGGGGCGGTGATGTTCATTCCCGCCGAGGCGGTGTTCGCCGAGATCCACGCCTACCACGCCGAGGTGGTGGACCACGCCATGCAGCGCCACGTGTGGATCGTCTCGCCCACCACCCTGATGGCGGTGCTCAACACCGCGCGCGCGGTGATCAAGGACGTGGAGACCCGCCGCCAGGTTCACGTCATCAAGGACGAGCTGGGCAAGCTCGGCAAGGACTTCGGGCGCTTCGAGGAGCGCATGCGCAAGCTCTCCAACCACATCCGCCAGGCCCACCAGGACGCCGAGGAGGTGCGCATCTCCAGCGACAAGATCGTGCGTCGCTTCGGCCAGATCGAGAAGGTCGAGCTCGACGCGCCCGCCGACATGGCGCGCCTGGAGAAGGCCATCGACGAGGCGGACGGGGACGTGGAGGTCGAGGCCGAGGTCGATGCCGAGGTGGACGCCGAGGTGGAGCCCCGGGCAGCGGGGGGAGGCGGGGGCTGATGCCCTTCAGCCTGCGCGAGTGGCGGCGCGAGCGCGTGCTGCGCCGCGCCCGCATCGACGATGCGCTGTGGCGCGCATCGGTGGCGCGCTACGGTTTCGTCCGCGCGCTCGATGCCGACGAGCAGGCGCGGCTGCGGCGCTGGACCACGCTGTTCCTGGCCGAGAAGCGCTTCTGGGCCGCCGACGGGCTGGAACTCACCGAGGCGATGAAGCTCGACGTGGCGGTGCAGGCCTGCCTGCTGATCCTCAATCTCGACCTCGCCGCCTACCAGGGCTGGGAGGAGATCGTGGTGTACCCCGACGAGTTCGTGGTGGGCCACACCTGGACCGACGAGGCGGGCGTGGTGCACGAGGATCCGCACGCGCGCGCCGGCGAGGCCTGGCTGTCGGGGCCGGTGGTGCTTTCCTGGGCCGATGTGGCGCGCGCCGCGGAGGGCGATGGCGTGAACGTGGTGATCCACGAGTTCGCCCACAAGCTCGACATGCTGAAC
>CAZXJW010000398.1:0-2795 GCA_964641005.1 uncultured Rhodocyclaceae bacterium | reverse complement strand
CGCCTAGGCTTGCCGGGCCGATAAACCCGCAGGTCCTCCTCGTCAGGTGGCTTCCACGGATTGACGGCAATCGGGGCAGTAGCAACCTTTCGGCCCGGCGCCGGCATCTCGATGCCTGCCCGGGCCTTTTTCTTTCCGGTATGGGCAGTGCTTTTGCCGGTGTGAACCGTGCGTCGGCGTGTGGCAACATCGGCCCGGTCCCTGTCCCGTCCACCATCCGTTCTGGAGCCACCATGAAGCGAGTGCTTATCGCCGCCGCCCTGTTCGCCGCCGCCGGCGTCGCCCAGGCCATCCCCGAGACCAGCAATTCCCATGCCCCGATTTCCGTGGCCCAGGGCAAGTTCGCCGAGCAGCGCGCCCGCATCGAATCCGAATTCGGCAAGGGCGGCGCGTACAGCGAGATCCGCCCGGAGGACCGCGCCAAGGTGGTGGCCTCGCTGCAGAAGATCGCCAAGTCCCTCGAGGGCGTGGAGTCGGTCCAGCAGCTGAGCGAGGAGCAGCGCGTCGCCGTGTTCAACGAGCAGGAGACCGTGAACAACATCCTCACCGAAGCCCATGCCGACAGCCGGATGGTCTGCGTGCGCGAAGTGGCCACCGGCAGCAACCGCCGCGTGACCAACTGCGCCACCGTCGCCGAACGCCGCCGCCGCCGCGAAACCGCCCAGGACATGCTGCGCGACGGCCGCGGCTCCAGCCTCGTCCCGCCGCGGGAATAACATGCGCATCCTCGTCGTCGAAGACAACCGCGACATCGCCGCCAACCTCGGGGATTACCTCGAGGACCGCGGCCACACCGTGGACTACGCCGCCGATGGCGTCACCGGCCTGCACCTGGCGGTGGTCAACGACTTCGATGCGATCGTGCTCGACCTGAACCTGCCGGGCATGGATGGCCTGGAGGTCTGCCGCAAGCTGCGGCAGGAAGGGCGCAAGCAGACCCCGGTGCTGATGCTCACGGCCCGGGACTCGCTCGACCACAAGCTCGAAGGCTTCGATTCCGGCGCCGACGACTACCTGGTCAAGCCTTTCGCCCTGCAGGAAGTGGAGGCGCGCCTGTCGGTGCTGGCGCGCCGCGGGAAGGCCACCCAGCCGCGCGTGCTGCAGGTGGCCGACCTGGAATACAACCTCGACACCCTCGAGGTGCGCCGCGCGGGCAAGCTGCTGCAGCTCAACCCGACCGCGCTCAAGATCCTGCAGTCGCTGATGGAGGCCGCGCCCTCGGTGGTCACCCGCCAGGAGCTCGAGACCCGCGTCTGGGGCGAGGAGCTGCCCGACAGCGATTCCCTGCGCGTGCACATCCACGGGCTGCGCGCGGCCGTGGACAAGCCCTTCGACAAGCCCCTGATCCAGACCCGCCACGGCATCGGCTACCGCATCGCCGCCCCCGACGCGGGCTGAGCCCATGCGTTACCGCAGCCGGCTGCGCAGCCGCATCATCGTCTCCTTCTTCCTGCTCGGCTTCGGGCTGACGGCGCTGTTCGCGCTGGCGACCGTGGTGATCCGCGAGCGGCTGGAGGACCAGCTGATCGGCGAGGCGCTGCTGCAGAACGTGGACGACTACGCCCTGCAGTTCCACCGCAACCCCGAGGACGCGGTCGGCCTGCCGTTCGAGAAGATCAGCGGCATCGTGTTCTCCAAGCGGCGCTTCGGCAACGTGCCCTTCGCCTGGCGCGACCTGCCCGACGGCGTGCACGAGCTGACCGAGACCGGCGCCAACGGCCGCACCCGCACCTACAAGCTGGCGGTGAAGAAGGAGCCCGACCACTGGTTCTTCCTCAGCTACGACATCGGCCAGGAGCGCGAGAGCCAGCAGCAGCTGATGTATTCGCTGATCGGCGTGGTGGCGCTGTTCTCGCTGCTGTCGCTGGTGGTGGGCTTCTGGTCCTCGCGCCGGGTGATCAGCCCGGTGACCGAGCTGGCGCGCCGGCTGGAGGACATGGGCGGGCGCGAGCGGCCCGAGAAGCTCTCGCCGCATTTCGCCGACGACGAGGTGGGCCAGCTGGCCTCGGCCCTGGACGACTACGCCGAGCGCATGACCTCGCTGGTCAAGCGCGACCGCGAGTTCAACTCCGACGTCAGCCACGAACTGCGCACGCCGCTGGCGGTGATCCGCGGCGCCACCGAATTGCTGCTGGCGCACCCGGACCTGCCGGACAAGACCCGCCAGCGCCTGCTGCGCATCGACCGTGCCGCGCAGCAGTGCACCGACCTCACCACGGCCCTGCTGATGCTCTCGCGCAACGAGCGCGGCACCGGCCGCACCCACCTGCGCCGCCTGGCCCTGCAGCTGGCGGAGGCCAGCAAGCCGCAGCTGGGCCAGAAGCCGGTGCAGATCCGCGTGGTGGGCGGCGAGGACGCCTACGTGGACGCGCCCGAGGCGGTGGTGTCGGTGGCCCTGGGCAACCTGGTGGGCAACGCCTGCAAGTACACCGCCGAGGGCGAGGTGGTGATCACCGTCGAGCCCGGCCAGGTGAAGATCGAGGACACCGGCCCCGGCCTGAGCGAGGAAGACGCGCTGCGCCTGTTCGAACGCGGCTACCGCGGCTCCGGCGCCGGTGGCACCGTCGGCGGCGGCATCGGCCTGTCCATCGTCCGCCGCCTGTGCGAGCTCTACCAGTGGCGGGTCACCATCATGCCCCGCCCCGAACGCGGCGCCGTGGCGACGCTGCGCTTTGTGTCTTAGGGGTTGTTTTTGGCCACGGATTTACGCGGATGCACGCGGATAGGGCAAAAGCGGTTTTTTGCCACGGATTACACGGATGAACACGGATAAGAGCCGATAAAGCGAATCGGAG
>CAZXJW010000397.1:0-2802 GCA_964641005.1 uncultured Rhodocyclaceae bacterium | reverse complement strand
CACGGCGGCGATACCGGGCTTGCGGCAGCGCGACACCGTCTCCCACTCGGCGGTGATGAAGTCGGACTTGTAGACGTCCATGTACGACTTGTCCTTCATGTCCTTGATGTCGGCGCCCGCGGCGAAGGCCTTCTCGCTGCCGGTGATCACCATGCAGCCGATGTTCTCGTCGGCCTCGAAGGCGAGCAGCGCGGCGGACAGCTCCCGCATCAGCGCGGGGGACAGGGCATTGAGCGCCTTGGGGCGGTTGAGCGTGACCAGCCCCACCTTGCCGCGGGTTTCCACCAGGATGTTCTCGTAACTCATGGATGTTCGTCCTCGAAGGATGAAAGCGGGATAATCGGCGGCCCGCGCCCGTTGCGCGCGCCCCCCGGAAAACGAAGAAGCCGGTGTCCCGGCCTCATGCATGGAGAGTGATGCGAGATGGAAGCGAAGACGATTCTATTGGACTTTGACGGGGACGTCGCCACGGTCACCCTGAACCGGCCGGAGCGACTGAACAGCTTCACCGAAGCCATGCACGCCGAACTGCGCGCCGCGCTCGACCAGGTGGAACGCCCGGGGGCGGCGCGCGTGCTGGTCATCACCGGAGCCGGCCGCGGCTTCTCCGCGGGCCAGGACCTCGCGGAAGCCGCCCTGCCTGCCGACGACGAGCCCTGGGACGTGGGTGCCACGCTCGAGCGCAACTACAACCCGCTGCTCGCCCGCCTGCGCGCCCTGCCCATGCCGGTGATCGCCGCGGTGAACGGCGTGGCCGCGGGTGCCTCGGCGAACATCGCCCTGGGCTGCGACATCGTCATCGCCACGCGCTCGGCCTCGTTCCTGCAGGCCTTCGCGCGCATCGCCCTCATCCCCGACGCCGGCGGCACCTACGTGCTGCCGCGTCGCGTGGGTCTGTCGCGTGCCCTGGGCCTGTCGCTGCTGGCCGAGCCCATCAGCGCCGAGCAGGCCGAGGCCTGGGGGCTGATCTGGAAGTGCGTGGACGACGACAAGTTCGCCGAGACCGTGCGCGCCACGGCGCGCAAGCTCGCCGCCGGCCCGACACGCGCCTACGCCCTCATCAAGCAGTCGCTCTACGCCTCGGCGGACAACGACTTCGATTCGCAGCTGGCGCTGGAAGTGGAACTGCAGCGGGCCGCCGGCGCGACGACGGACTTCCGCGAGGGCGTGAAGGCCTTCCTGGACAAGCGCCCGGCCGCCTTCAAGGGGCAGTGAGGTCCACGCGTCCGACGGGGGCGCCCGACGGCGCCCCGGGACCGGCTCGGGGTTCCGGGAGCGGCCCCAGGGGGCTCTGGAACCGCCCCTCGGCGTTCCGGGATCAGCCCTCGGGGCCCTCGGCGGCGCGCCGCACCCGGATGATCACGTCCATGCCGGCCGCCACCTTGCCCGGGGGCAGCGGCGGCAGGCCGGAAATGCTCACGGCATCGGCATGGATGTCGGTGATCTCGCCACTTTCCACGTCGTAGAAGTGATGGTGGGGCGCCGTGTTGGGGTCGTAGAACACCTTGCTCGCGTCCACGATCACCTCGCGCACCAGGCCGGTCTCCACGAACAGCTTCAGGGTGTTGTAGACCGTGGCCTTGGAAGTCTCGGCATGACGCTCGTTGACCAGTGCCAGGACCTGGTCGGCGGACAGGTGTTCCATCCGCGCGAACAGGGCATGGGCGATCTCGATGCGCTGGTGGGTGGGATTGATACCCCGCTGGCGCAGCACGCTGCCGAGGTTTTCCCGGGAGTAGTCAGTAATCATGGACTTAAGTCTAAGATAAGAATTGGACTCTGTCTAATGTCCCGGAGGCCGACGGGCAGTCCGGCGCACGCGCGGGGCACGCCCGGCGCAGCGCGGCGCCGCGGGCCGGTCGAGCACGGCCATTGCTTTCGCTTTCGAGGCTGCCCGCGCCGCCCCGCCCGCCGAAGGTAGCGCGAACACCCGGGCGCCCGGAAAGCCGCTCGTGCCGGCCCCGCGACCACTCATCGGGCGGATTTGCCGGCCGCCGGAACCGCCCAATAGCATCCGCCCAACCGAAAAAGGGAGTGCCGTGCCATGCGCCACCAGAAAGGTCTCACGCTGATCGAGCTGCTGATCACCGCCGCCATCATCGCGGTGCTCGCAGCCATCGCCGTGCCGGCGTACCAGGACCACACCACCCGGGCGCAGCTGGCGGATGCCCACGCGACCCTGGGCGCCACCCGCACCCGCCTCGAGCAGTATTACCAGGACAACCGCAGCTATCCGCCGCAGTGCGGCGCCGCCGCGGGCACGCTGCCGGCCTTCACCATGCCGGCCAACACCACCTACTTCAGCTACGCCTGCGTGGCCGGCGCCACCGCGGGCCAGACCTTCTTCCTCAGCGCCTCGGGCATCGCGGGCCGCGCCGTGGGATTCACCTTCCGGGTGGACGAGAACGGCGGTCGCAGCACCACCGCCGTGCCCTCCGGCTGGACGGCGCCCTCGCCCAACAACTGCTGGGTCACCAAGCGGGGCGGGGTATGCTGAACCGCGCCGGCCAGCGTGGCGTCACGCTGATCGAGTTCCTCATCGCCTTCACGATCCTGGGAATACTGATCGCGGCGGGCGTGCCGGCGTTCCGCGACTGGATCGTCAACACCCAGGTGCGCGCCACGGCGGACTCGATCAACGACGGCCTGCAGCAGGCCCGCTCCGAGGCCGTGCGCACCAACTGCCTGGTGGCCTTCGTGATCACCAGCACCGCCGGCGGAGGCTGGGAGGTCTGGCGCCGCAGCAGCGGCCTGGACGCCACTGTCTGCACCGACACGCTGGTGGCCTCGCGGGGCCAGGGC